>NZ_JBQTCY010000009.1:0-236997 GCF_052663225.1 Niallia sp. 03133 | reverse complement strand
TACATATTTATTTTATTCCGCAGTAGCTCAGTGGTAGAGCATTCGGCTGTTAACCGAACGGTCGTAGGTTCGAATCCTACCTGCGGAGCCATTTTTATATTTAAAAAATTTTTTAATGATATGTTAGCAAAGTGCTTCCATAGCTCAGCAGGTAGAGCACTTCCATGGTAAGGAAGAGGTCACCGGTTCGAGCCCGGTTGGAAGCTCCATAATAATTACTGATACTTCAAGCTTTCACGAGAATGTGAAAAGCTTTTTTTATTGTCTAAAATAAGGGACATCCATATCCTTTTTTGTTTATTTTTACTTCTAATAAATTCAATCTTTACTATTTCTCATCAATCTGTGCTTTTTCTTGCGTATATAAGATATTCTGATAAATTAGGCTTTAGATCCACCTAGTATTTTTGCTAGATGAGGAATAATAGCAGCAATCGATTTTCAGAACTTTAGGAGAAAACTGAGGCTATTAAAAAGTATTATCGTTAATTTAGTGGTAATATATAGTATTTTGCGTTAGGAAAAATAAATGAAAAGGCTAAATAAAGTTATTATTAATAAAATAGAAAAAAAGTGTCTTATTCCTAAACGCTACGATTTCTTTGATAAAGCTTTGATTATTCTATGGGGGAAGTTATAAAAAAGATAGGTTATTTTTTTCTTGAAATCTGAAAATTTAAACTTTTTATTTTTGCTTTACAACCCAATCAGTTTTTTATATAATAAATCTTGTCAGTTGGGAGATAAACGAAAAAACACACGGCCCATTGGTCAAGCGGTTAAGACACCGCCCTTTCACGGCGGTAACACGGGTTCGAATCCCGTATGGGTCACCAATATGGAGGATTAGCTCAGCTGGGAGAGCATCTGCCTTACAAGCAGAGGGTCGGCGGTTCGATCCCGTCATCCTCCACCATAATATTTGTAAAATAGACAAGACTAGTCGATTTTATCACACGATATTGCTTAATAACAAGATGAATAATATTTTCTTGAAAAGAAGAAAATATGATATATGAATTTGCCGGTGTAGCTCAATTGGTAGAGCAACTGACTTGTAATCAGTAGGTTGGGGGTTCAAGTCCTCTCGCCGGCACCATTTACTGAGTTAGATTGGATTTTTAATATCGGAGGGGTAGCGAAGTGGCTAAACGCGGCGGACTGTAAATCCGCTCCTTCGGGTTCGGCGGTTCGAATCCGTCCCCCTCCACCATTTGAAAATTGGACAACATGGATATGTCCTTTTATTTTTTATTGGGCTATAGCCAAGCGGTAAGGCAACGGACTTTGACTCCGTCACTCGTTGGTTCGAATCCAGCTAGCCCAGCCAAGAGCCATTAGCTCAGTTGGTAGAGCATCTGACTTTTAATCAGAGGGTCGGAGGTTCGAATCCTCCATGGCTCATCTAAAAACCAAACACATATGTGTTTGGTTTTTTTAGTGCTTATAAATAGTTTGCTGAAATGTTTATGTACGAAGATTTAGCTTCCAGTATGGAATATACAAATTCTCGATGCTGCTAAACTCAAATGAAGCAAGTCATTCAATTTTTGTATAATGAAGAACTAGGTGGAATAAAGCGTTGTTTTTTGTGAACAGTCATAGAGGTGTACAGAGATGTCAAAAAGGGGGGAATAAGAAGAAGCGTTTTGGAAAAGCCATATAATATTGCTGCAGATAAATGTCCGTAATGGGAGGAATGGTATAGGCGATGAGGCTGCTGAGGCTTTGAACATAACTTATGTGTATACATCCGAGCAACTGTATAATAGTAAAGGGTATCCTAGTCCGAAAAACAGTTTATCCTATGTAAATAAATAGGAAGGTGTGAACTAATTGGATACCTTTTTCAACATTATCTATGTTCAAATTTTAACTCTGTTTGTTTGATTGCATTTTGATCGTAGAAAGCTGTCGTATTTATTTAATAACTGATCTAGCTTTATGCTTATATCAATAACTCTAGGGTGCGAAAAAGATGTTAGGTTTGCAAGATAAACCATTTTCTCACGATGTTCTTCAATGTTTTGGAGTAAATTTTTTTCAGACATCAGTAACACCCTCAATCCGTTCATTATTTTTTAATATTTAATTTTCTTGATTTTAGCATATTATTAGTTTTTTTATAACCAAAAATAAAATTTTTAAACATTATGTGTCATAATTTGTTAAAATAATAACAAGTATACCAAAAAAAGTGAAAAAACATATATTTTTTAAAAAATTTCTCTATTGGTGAGAAAATACAACATTATCAAAAATACATAAATATTTTATATAAAACAGGCATTAAAATGAAACCTTTTCCGCTATCGATACGTACTATCGATTAGCCGCATTTAGGGCGGAGGTAAAATAGATGGAAACATTAGTGAAAAAAAGGATAAAGCAAGTATTAAAAGGAGATCAGAATGCCTTTGGCGAAATTATAGAAATTTATAAAGACAAGGTATATCAGATTTGTTATCGAATGCTGGGCAATAGACATGAAGCAGAGGATATGGCACAGGAAGCTTTTATTCGAGCATATGTTAATATACACAGGTTTAACATAGATTTAAAATTTTCAACGTGGCTGTATCGTATTGCTACAAATCTTTGTATTGATCGTATAAGGAAGAAAAAACCGGATTATTATCTTGATGCAGAAGTTCCAGGTACAGAAGGCTTGAATATGTATTCACAAATATCGGCTGATACAAGATTGCCAGAGGATGATGTGGAAAGTTTGGAGTTGCAAGCTTTAATACAGACGGAGATCTCGAAATTACCTGATAAATATCGAGCAGTTATCGTATTAAAATATATTGAAGAACTTTCTTTAAATGAAATTAGTGAGATCCTAGAACTACCATTAGGAACAGTAAAGACACGGATTCACAGGGGAAGAGAAGCATTAAGAAAACAATTACGCTATGTCTGATAAAGAAGGTGAAATAGATGACTTGTCCAACAAGAATCATTGAATATATGCATGAGTACCTCGATGATGAAATGGAGTTTATCCATAAAGAGGAGTTAAAAAAACATCTGCAGGATTGTAAAAGCTGCTCCATTCATTTTCACGAATTAAAGAAAACAATTGCTTTAGTACAAAGCACATCACATATACAAGCACCAGTCCATTTTACGGAAAATGTAATGGCCTTGCTGCCGAAAGAACAAAAGCGTGCAACATTTAAAAGATGGGTAAGACATCATCCGCTTTTAGCAGCTGCATCGTTGTTTATCATTTTAATGATATCCAGTTTACTATCTGCATGGAATGAAGATCACCAATTTTCTGTATCAAAACAAGAAAATTTGGTAGTTCAAAATGATACAGCTATTGTTCCGGAAGGTAAAGTAGTCAAGGGTGATATTATTGTTCGAAATGGCAATATAAAAATAGAGGGACAAGTTGAGGGTGATGTAACCGTAATAAACGGGAAAAAATACATGGCATCTGCTGACCAAGTAAGTGGAGAAATAAAAGAGGTAAATGAAGTATTTGATTGGCTATGGTATCACATGAAAAAAACTTTCTCAGAGGTAATCAGTGTGTTTACAAGTAGTAACCAAAACAAAAAAGGCAGCCTCCCTGCATTATAATTGTAGGGAGCTTTTCGTTATGTTATAACCCTAGCTTATTTATTGAAGTAAAAAAAGCCATTTAATAAGGAAAGTATTGGATCTGTATAGGAGAAGTTTATCTAAATTGGTATTAAAACGAATTATGATATAATATGATAATTGTAGGTTAAAAACAAATATTACTTTTGAAATATATACTTTGGAGGAAGGAAAATGTCGTTAGCAGATTTCCCTTTTTTAAAATATTTAGCGAATACAGTAGACATTCTCCTTGTGTGGTATGTCATCTATAAAATAATAATGATTATAAGAGGAACAAAGGCTGTCCAACTCTTAAAAGGAATTTTTGTCATTCTGATTGTGAAGTTATTAAGTGATTATTTTCAATTACAAACATTAGGCTGGATGATGGAGCAGGTCATCTATTGGGGGGCACTAGCCATAATTATTATATTCCAGCCAGAGTTAAGGCGAGCGCTTGAGCAGTTAGGGAGAGGGAAGTTTTTCTCCAGAAGCGGCATGCAGGAGGAAGAAAGACAGGAATATATTATCGAAGCAATTGTAAAAGCAGTTGATTATATGGCAAAAAGAAGAATTGGAGCGCTTATATCAATTGAAAGAGAAACTGGTATGAGTGATTATATTGAAACGGGTATTTCTTTAGATTCAAAAATATCGTCAGAGCTGCTAATAAATATTTTTATTCCCAATACTCCTTTGCATGATGGGGCAGTTGTGATACAAAGAGCGAATATAGCAGCGGCTGCTTGTTATCTTCCTCTATCAGAAAGTCCCTTTATTTCGAAAGAACTTGGTACAAGGCATCGGGCGGCATTAGGAATAAGTGAAGTGACTGATAGTATAACGCTGGTAGTATCCGAAGAAACAGGTGCTATATCCATTACGAAAAATGGGGAGCTTCATCGAGATTTAAAGCTTGAAGCTTTTAAAGAGATGCTAGCAAGCGCATTGATTATACCATCTACCAAGCAGGCTTCTTCCGTTAAATGGAGTTGGAAGGGGAAGAAAAATGAATAAACTATTTGATAAGATTATAGATAGTAATTTATTTATGAAAATAATAACCTTTGCATTGGCGCTTTTATTATTTTCCTCTGTTTATGATCCGAATAAAGAATCAAGTGATATAAATGTGCCGGGAGATGATGGTACAGTAGTTGTTGAGAACGTTCCGGTAAAGGTATATTATGACACAGAAAATATAGTCGTAACAGGAGTGCCTAAAACAGTAGATGTTACGTTGGCTGGACCAACAAGTATTTTGCAGGTGGCAAAACAAAAAAAGGACTTTGAAGTGTATGTTAATTTGGCAAATGCGAAGATTGGATCAAAAGAGGCGCGCTTGCTCATTAAAAACTTATCCGATAAATTAACTGCAAAAATTGATCCAAGCAAAGTGGAAGTCGCCGTGAAAGAAAAAGTAACAAAAGAATTCAAAGTAGAAGCAGAATATAGCAATAAAACAATTGCTGATGGCTATTCCGCAGGAGCAGCAACGGTAAATCCTAGCACTGTAAAAGTAACTGGAGCAAAGGATGAAATGGATAAAATAGCATATGTTAAAGCAAATGTAGCACTAGATGGCTCTACATCGCAATCTATTGAACAGGAAGCAAAAATATCTGTTTTAGACAGTAGTTTAAATAAATTGGATGTACAAGTGGAACCGGAAACAGTTAATGTATCGATACCTGTTAAAAGAGTAAGTAAAAAAGTACCGATCAATATAGTGGAAAAAGGATCTCCCCCTTCGAATATAACGATTGATTCGATCACATTGGATACGAAAGAGGCTACCATTTCAGGGCCTGAAAATGTGTTGAAGGATACTGAAAATGTAAGAGTTGAGATTGACTTAAGTAAAGTTAATAAAGATGAAACATTGTCCCTGCCAATTATCATTTCAAATGGCATTACATCTGTTGAACCTGAATTAGTTAATGCAACTGTTAAACTTACCATCGCAAAAGAAAACAACGACAATTCATCAGATGAAACAGCAGCTGATACAGATACAAGCACAGTTCCAGATACAGACTCAACAGAGACCTCTACATCTGAACAGACAAGTACAAAAACATTGTCAAATGTTCCTATTAGCATACAAGGATTAGGAAAAAATCTTGAAGGTACGATTGCTTCTCCTAAGAATTCTCGTACTGATATAGAGGTCACAGCGAAAGATTCCATTCTAAATGGAATAAAGGCATCTGATTTTTCTGTTTATGTCGATGTTGCTGGTTTGGAAGAAGGGGAACATGAAGTGCAAATAAGTGTTAATGGTCCAGAGGAAACAAGCTGGGAGCTTGGAAAAGAGACAGCTAGTGTTTCAATTACTCAAAAGGAAACTTGAGAACAGGTTTTATTATAGTTAGAAGGAGCGATTATTTAGATGGGTAAATATTTCGGTACGGACGGAGTACGAGGAATTGCAAACAGTGAACTTACGCCGGAAATAGCATTTAAGCTTGGAAGATGTGGCGGTTTTGTCTTAACAAAAGATAAAGACCGGCCAAAGGTATTAATTGGCCGTGATACTCGTATATCTGGTCATATGCTGGAAGGTGCTCTTGTGGCTGGTTTACTTTCAATTGGTGCTGAAGTAATGCGTTTAGGCGTTATCTCAACACCTGGAGTATCTTATTTGACTAAAGTTTTAGGAGCGCAGGCTGGTGTGATGATTTCGGCGTCACATAACCCTGTTGCTGATAACGGAATTAAATTCTTTGGTCCAGATGGTTTTAAACTGTCGGATGAACAGGAATTGGAGATCGAAGCATTAATAGATGAAGAAAACGATTCTCTTCCAAGACCGGTTGGAGCAGATTTAGGACATGTGGACGACTATTTTGAAGGCGGGCAAAAATACCTTCAATTTTTAAAACAAACAGTCGATGAAGATTTTACTGATATTCATATTGCGCTAGATTGTGCGAATGGTGCTACCTCTTCATTAGCAATGCACTTATTTGCAGATTTGGATGCTGATATTTCTACTATGGGCGCATCTCCTAACGGGTTGAATATAAATGATGGTGTCGGTTCCACTCATCCAGAGGCACTGGCAGCATATGTGAAAGAAAAAGCAGCGGATGTTGGTCTTGCTTTTGATGGAGATGGAGACAGGTTGATTGCCATTGATGAAAAGGGTGAAACAGTAGACGGCGATCAAATTATGTATATTTGTGCAAAATATATGAAAGAATCAAGTCGTTTAAAGCAAAATACGGTTGTTTCTACTGTGATGAGCAATTTAGGTTTTTACAAAGCGCTGGAAGCTCATCAAATCGCAAGTATTCCAACTGCAGTCGGCGACCGCTATGTGGTGGAAGAAATGCGGAAAAATGGATATAATCTTGGCGGTGAACAGTCAGGCCATATTATTTTTCTCGATTATAATACTACAGGGGATGGATTATTAACGGGATTGCAGCTTGTGAATATCATGAAAGCTACAAAAAAACCGCTATCCGAGCTTGCTGGTGAAATGAAAAAATTCCCGCAAAAGCTTGTAAATATTAAAGTTACGGATAAGCATCATGTAACAGATAATGAAAAGGTGAAAGAAGTTATTACAAAAGTAGAGCAAGAAATGAATGGAAATGGTAGAATATTAGTTCGTCCTTCTGGAACAGAGCCGCTTGTCCGCATTATGGCTGAAGCCCCAACAAAAGACTTATGTGATGCGTACGTAAATGTCATTGGAGAAGTAGTTCAAAAAGAAATGGGACTGAAAGAAGAATAGATAGCTGTGCATGTTAAAACGATGTTAGCTTGCACACAAAAAGAACATTTGCATACATTATAGGGTGAAGGAAATGCTGAGCATCAGTTTTCCTCACCCTATTATTTTTGAAAAATTTTGGGGATTAATATACCACCAGGGATGCATTTCGATATGACACATAGTATTTGACGGAATGTTTGCATGTAAGGTATGATTAACTTGCTTTTGTAAAAAAGAGCTATTTTTTTCAAGGGGGATAGAGGTTGGTGTAAATGGAATAAAGCGCCTGGACTAGTCATGGACGATACAAGACTAGTTGACGAGGAGGAGGTTTATCGATTTTTCGGCGGATGCCTCCCGGTTGCATTAGCCAATCGTAGGTTCTTCTTTAAAACATTAAGGCAACTTAATGCACAAAGAGAAGGGCATGCTAATAACAAGTATAAAAAATTACAGAGATAGGGGAGCAAGTATAGGCCCCTAAAACAGGCTTCTTGCTTCCCTAGAACGGAGGAAAAGAAGTATGTGCGGAATAGTTGGTTATATTGGAAACCTGGATTCAAAAGAGATTTTATTAAAAGGGCTGGAGAAGCTTGAATATAGAGGGTATGATTCTGCGGGCATCGCTTTAAGCAATAATGAAGGCGTTCAAGTGTTTAAAGAAAAAGGGCGCATTGCAGATTTACGAAATATTGTAGATGAGAATGTATTCGCGCCAACAGGAATTGGCCATACACGCTGGGCAACTCATGGAGTGCCGAGTCAATTAAATGCTCACCCGCATAAAAGTGCATCAGAGCGTTTCACTATTGTTCACAATGGTGTAATTGAAAATTATGATCTACTAAAAAAAGAATATCTTCCAGAAGCAACATTAAAAAGTGATACAGATACCGAAGTAGTTATCCAGTTAATTGAGCATTTTGTGGAAGAGGGCAATGATGTGAAAGCAGCCTTTGTACAAACGCTGAAGTTATTAAAAGGATCTTATGCGATTGCATTGCTGGATGAGCAAAATAAGGATGTTATTTATGTTGCAAAAAATAAAAGCCCACTTTTAGTTGGATTAGGCGAAGACTTTAATGTCGTTGCAAGCGACGCAATGGCTATGCTGCAAGTAACGAATAAGTACGTAGAACTTGTAGATAAAGAAATTGTCCTTGTAACAAAAAACGAAGTGATCATTGAAACGTTGGAAGGTGAGGTTATTTCCCGAGAAGCATACACTGCGGAGTTAGATGCCAGTGATATTGAAAAAGGAACATATCCTCATTATATGCTAAAGGAAATAGATGAACAGCCTGTAGCGATTCGCAAAATCATACAAGAATACCAAGACGAAGAAGGTAAGTTGACAGTAGATCCTGCTATTGTTAAAGCGGTAAAGGATGCAGATCGTTTATATATTATTGCTGCAGGAACTTCCTATCATGCAGGATTGCTAGGAAAACAGTTTATCGAAAAACTGGCGAAGATTCCAGTTGAAGTGCATGTTGCAAGTGAGTTTGGCTATAATATGCCGCTTCTTTCTGAAAAACCATTGTTTATCTTTATCACACAAAGTGGAGAAACAGCAGACAGCAGATCCGTATTAGTGCATGTAAAGAAGCTTGGGCATCCAACCATTACGATTACAAATGTCCCTGGTTCCACGTTATCACGTGAAGCAGACCACACCCTATTATTGTATGCTGGGCCTGAAATTGCGGTTGCATCTACAAAAGCATATACGGCGCAAATGGCTGTTCTGTCCATCCTTGCAGAAGTTGTTGCGAAAAGCAAAGGGTATGATTACGACTTTGATTTGATTCATGAGTTGGGAATCATTGCTAATGCAATGGAAGTTATTTTTGAAGAAAAAGAAGAACTGGAAACAATAGCAAGAGAGTATTTAGATACTACTCGCAATGCATTCTTTATTGGCCGTGGTATTGACTTCTATGTTGGCCTGGAAGGCTCTTTAAAATTAAAAGAAATTTCTTATATTCAAGCAGAAGGTTTCGCAGGTGGCGAATTGAAGCATGGAACCATTGCTTTAATTGAAGATGGCACACCTATTATCGCATTAGCAACACAGGAGAATGTAAACTTAAGCATACGCGGAAACGTAAAAGAAGTGGTTGCGCGTGGGGCAAACCCATGCATTATTTCCATGAAAGGCTTAGAAATGGAAGACGACCGCTTTATCGTACCAGCAGTGCACGAGTTGTTGACACCCCTAATCTCTGTGTTACCATTACAATTAATTGCCTACTACGCAGCACTTCATAGAGGCTGTGACGTAGATAAACCACGTAATTTGGCTAAGTCGGTTACGGTGGAGTAAGTATTGATTGTAAAGTATTATTGTATTGTTGATTTAAAATAAAGTCGCGATGTTTATAAAAAAGATACGATGTTTAAAATAAAGTCGCGACGTTTATAAAAAAGTTGCGAAGCTTTGCCCCTTTAGATTATAGTTGTCTAAAGGGGTGTTTTTATGTCCAAAAGATCAAGAGCATCTAAAATTGACAAATGGGTTAAAGAAGGCCGTGGCACAGGTATTGGAGCAGACTATCAGCCGTGGTTAAAAATTCAAGACGTTTCTTCATCAGGTCGGTCAACGAGATTGAAAGGCATTAAAACGAATAGACAACATGAATTTTTATCAGATTTGGAACGAAACTACTTTTATTTAACTGAATTTTCAGATTTTATTGTTGGTATTCGAGAACAAGGCGATTTACAAACTGGATGGAATCGGGAAAGAGAAGCGGGCGAAACCATTATGTATGCAATTTTTTCGGGGTGTCATTGTGACCAAAAGTTTATAGGGACAAAGCAGAAGCGTATCTACATCTAATATTCTACAAAATAAACCCAAATTCCACCATAACATTACAAGAAATTAATGACCTAGAGTTTAATGTTCTCCCAGCGCATTAAAGTATTACCGTGGTGAAGGTCATGCTCCAGAATCCGTATAAAAAAGAAAGGACCCCATGTTAGTAACACGGGGGCACGGAATTCATATGAAATTAGGGAGAACCTTGATATTAAGAAATTAAATCTTTTTTTTGCGTATTTATTCAAAATATTAGAGTGAGAGTAGGAAATCAAAATATAATATTGTCCTCTAATAGTTCCATGTTAGTAATAAATACTCGATGATTTTTAATCGTTATAATGCCATTTTGCTTCAATTGTTTTAAAATTCTGCTAACACTACTTGCTGTTGATATGCCGCAGAACTTTGCAATTTCTTCATTCGTAACTGGAAAATCAATCATTATTCCATCAGGTGTTCGAACACCAAAATGATCATACAAATCGTAAAGCTGTGTACAGACAGCACCCAATTTACCATTTAACAACATCTGTTGCATTTTCTTCATAACATAAAGTAAACGGTATCTATAGAAATCTTTTACGTAACGTTGGAATTCTGGGCTCTTATTAATATCCTTCCAAAACTTTACACGATTAATTCGATAAAATTCAGCTGTCTCTGATTCAACTCGGATATTGTAAGGTGAATCAATAAATTGTGAATACTCATCCCTTAATATAGAAACAATTTCAAGATCTGTAATGTATCTAAGATTAAATTCGCGACCATCATTAGAAATTACACTTGCCTTTACAACACCACTCTTCAAAATATAAGTATAACAATCCTCTACACCTTCAAAGGTTAAATACTTATGATAACCCTTTTGGACAATTGGTAAATGATTTTTTTCAACATATTCCTTTAACACGCTATTATCCAAAAAACCCCCCCCATCAATTATTAGATATTGAAAATATATCAAAATCAGAATTTTTTTATACGTAGTAATTTACAAATGATATTAACATTTGTTATGTACGTAAATATATTACCATTGCATTTTTTAACATTCTACATATTTGTTATACTTCCTTTGTAATCCTATATAAAGAAGGCGATTGAACATGAATTTTTGAATTAATGCAATTATTAATCGACTAGAAACAGCATTCCAAACAAGATTCAATAGGAAAGTATCGTTCGTATTTTTGAATGATGCTCACAAAGAATCAATAGAATTGGTAAGAATAATGGGAAGTAAACCAAATCAAGACTGTAAGGAATTTCTGTACTTATTCATGTCCACACGTAATCTATTTATTGAACAATTATTAGATAGCTACCCCTAAAATTATCACAATGTAGAAGTACAAATCGAGGAATTAAAAGCTTATTAAATTAAGGAGATAGGAAAACTACATGGAACAGAAACTTTTTAATAAACATTTTATCGGAATTACATTAATTAATTTTATTGTCTACTTAGTCTATTATCTTTTGATGGTTATCATCGCAGTAATTGCTCAAGATAATTTACATGCTACTTTAAGTGAAGCTGGATTTGCTTCAGGAATATATATTATTGGAACATTGCTAGCTCGCTTAATTATGGGGAAACAGTTAGAACTATTTGGGAGAAAAATCGTTTTACGCGGTGGAGCAATTTTTTATCTTTTTACAACGATCGCCTATTTATTTACTCCCACTATCCATATTTTGTATATAGTTCGCCTTTTAAACGGCTTCGGATATGGAGTAATCTCTACGGCAACCAATGCTATCGTTACAGCATATATTCCTGAAGCGAAAAAAGGGGAAGGAATAAACTATTATGGATTAAGCACAAGCTTGGCTGCGGCTATTGGACCTTTCATTGGAATGATTTTGCTGAATATGACAAACTTCATTTTTATTATTTGGTTTTCCATTGTTTTAATTGCTTTAGTGACTCTTTCTTGCTTTATATTTCCCGTCAAAAATATTCAGTTATCAGAAGTACAAAAAGCTCAATTAAACTCTTGGAGTATTCATAGCTTTATAGAAAAAAAAGCTCTATTTATAGCAGGTATCGCCTTTCTAATGGGCCTTTCTTATTCTAGTGTGCTAGCATTCTTGTCTTCGTATACTAAAGTGATTCATCTCGTCACAGCAGGATCTTTTTTCTTTGTGGTATATGCATTAGTAATTACGTTCACTCGTCCTTTGACAGGTCGGATTTTTGATTTAAAAGGTGAGCAGTATGTAATGTACCCTAGCTATTACTTCTTGACAGCGGGTTTATTTATATTAAGCATAACTACTAACAGTACGATGTTGTTAATCTCTGGCGCATTAGTCGGTTTAGGCTATGGTACATTTATGTCAAATGGTCAAGCCGTTTGTCTTAAACTAGTTAACGAACACAAAATTGGAATTGCCTTATCTACTTACTTTATTGGTTTAGATTTAGGATTAGGTGTTGGTCCCTATCTTATGGGTATTTTAAAATCTCTCACTTCTTTTAGGAGTCTATACATCGTCGCAGGAGTCATTCCTCTTGTTTGTGCTGCTTTATATTATACTAATAAGAAAATTTCACTAAATATGAATAAGGCAAATAAAATTAAGATGAATAAGAGTGAGGTACTATAAACGAATTAGACTTAATTGATAAATTTAGATGATAGAAAGTGTGTGCCTGTTCCCCAAAGCATTAAAGTATCACCGTTGTGGGGGCAATTAGATGATGGACAATGAGATTAAGAGACTTAAATTATTTGATCTTTCTAACTTCTTATATCATTATTCTTCATTCTAATATATCTCTCTGCCTCTTTCCTCTTCCCTAAGCTAAAAAGTCGGTACCTACTGCTAAATAGTTGGTATCCAAACGGCAAAGGAAGTGGGAAGTGCAGCGGGCAGTTCCGATACGTATTCAATCGGTTTTTCAATCATAAAATCAATACAAATCCAGGCTGGATCCATTACGGCTCCAGTCTTTTTCTTAGTGTCAGGCATGGCAACTATCTAGGCGGTGAAAGTCCGCTGTTGGGGTACACATCGACCAACCACTAAGGAAGCGCAAGGTACTCATCGTGAGGTGAGGGCTGGAGGAAGCGTGGAATAAAATCTTGACTTGACGAACAGAAATCTGATACTAAGGCTTTATAAAGGGATGAGGCTCCCAAACAAGTCAAAGTCCAAAAGATGTGCGTAACTTTATGAAGTAAATCAGGCGAGTAAAAGAGGAAAGATAGATGTCTTACCCTGGGAGGTCTTGCGGATGTACTAAAAGTACAGTCGAAAAAGGTTAATCGCAAGAAGTCAGCAGAAGCCATAGTAATGAAGATTATTCATGAAGGGCTGAACAATTTATAGTGTTTCAACGCCACGAATGCGTAAGAGACGAACTCCGAATGTGTTAATGGTGAAAATATGAGCGTATCTCAAAGGATAACCAAAATATTATGCAAAGTAAATCGTACTGAAATCCCGTAACCGCGAGGTTTTAGTTGATTACTTTGCATAAGGTGGATTACTCTCTCCGCTTTTATCAAATATTGTTTTAAATGAATTAGATCAATGGGTAGCCAAGCAATGGGAATGGTTTCCACTACATAAACCATTCAAGACAAGAGAAGGTCAACTACTCGCCAAAAAGCGTACCCAACTAAAAGAAGGATATTTAATTCGTTATGCTGATGACTTTAAAATTCTTTGTCGTGATGCAAAAACTGCTGAAAAGTGGTTTTATGCTGTTAAGCTATTTCTGAAAGAACGGCTAAAACTTGATATTTCGCCAGAAAAATCGAAGATTATCAACATACGTAAACATGAATCTGCCTTTCTTGGTTTTACTATACGTGCGAATCGTAAAGGTAAAAAGCGAGTGGCTCACACTTACGTTCGAGCCGAAAAGATACAGAAGATAAAAGCTGAAGAAAGAAAACGAGTGAAACAACTTCGTTCTTCACCAACAATTCAAAATGCTATACGTTTCAATAGTTTTGTTTTAGGGTTACATAATTACTTTAATAGAGCTACACACGTCAACTTAGCGTTCTCACGTCTTACCTATGACATTAGTGCAAGGATGTACAACCGTCTCAGGTCTATTGGGAAATATTCGCATCCAATGAATCCACCCCCAACTTATAAGAAATTTTATAGTTTGGGATGTAAGACATTTAAAATTGCTGGTATTTATCTTTATCCTCTATCGAATGTTCAGACGAAGAATACTATTTGCTTTACTCAAAGTCTAACACCATTCACAATGGAAGGTCGAGTGCAAATCTACAAAAATCTGCACAAAAATATCCAGCAAGAAATAACCTTACTGATGGAATCGACTATCTTGACACGCAGTGTCGAATATATGGACAACCGAATAAGTCGATATAGTATGAAAAAAGGAAACTGTGAAATTACAGGTTTATTCTTACAAGCACAGGAAGTGCATTGTCACCACTATATACCTTTACATCTAGGTGGAAACGACAAGTTTAATAACTTACGCATCCTACATAAAGATGTTCATAAATTAATCCATATGACGGATACAATGAAGATAAATACAATTATAAAGAACTTGGATATCACTCAACCGATGCTTGAGAAAGTCAATAAATATCGGGGGAAATGTGAATTAGAACGAATTGAATAACCCAATTAATATGAGTAACTTGAAACTTATAATCAATAAAACTATCGCTAGATGGAACGCGGAATGATGGGAAATTATCATGTTCCGTGC
Source organism: Niallia sp. 03133 (assembly GCF_052663225.1). NCBI lineage: Bacteria > Bacillati > Bacillota > Bacilli > Caryophanales > Bacillaceae > Niallia > Niallia sp. 03133. Next base: position 222,129 of record NZ_JBQTCY010000009.1, on the reverse strand, counting down.
GGAGCAGGGGAAAAGCCGGAGATAACATCAAACGCTTACCTATTGCTAACTATTTGGAGTAACATATAGATTTAAACGACTTTATTGTTATATGTTTAAGTAAAGTGAAGTATCTTACATCAAAAATTAAACAACAATATTTTAACCCCGTCCTAAAATTTGAACGGGGTTATGCTTGTTTGAGATTTTAAAATTAAATAACTTTATTGTCACTTTACAATAAGAGCTTTACTAATTGGTGTAGGCTCTTAACAAATATAGACATAAATTTAAGCTAACAAAAGAACACAAACTTTAGAAAAGAGTGTGTTCTTTTTACAATTATTGATTTTTACTAACTTGTGTTTTTTCAATGCCACTAAAAGCAACTAGGAAAGCTAATAATAATAATAAAGCTATTGTCCAAGGGAAGGAAAGAACACCAATTGTTTCCATTAGGAGAGCTCCAACAAAACTACCCATACCAATCCCAAGATTCCATGTTGTTACAAGCATAGATTGAGCAACATTTGAACCATTTCCACTGACATTTGCAATTGCAGTTTGTAAAAGTGTTGCTGCTCCTCCAAATGTTAACCCCCATATTGCAACGGAAATATAGATTACTATAGCTATATCCAACCCTAGTCCGAGAACTAAAGAGGCCAAACCGAATCCCGAAAGGCTTAACAATACTAATCTTCTTAGCATTTTATCAATCAATAATCCAACAATCCAAATACCAATTAGTGCCATGGCACCAAACGTCAGTAAGATTATATCCAACTGGTTTGATAAACCAAATTGATATAAATATGGAGCAATATAAGTGTAGAGTATATTATGGGATAATATCCAGGCTAATACAATCAATAAAATGGGCCTTACTTTTGGAGTTAGCCAAACTTTTATAATAGGCAAACGATTTTCGGATGATTGTCCAGAAAAATCGGGAAGTTTCCAGATACTCCAAAAAATTAATATTAATGTTATTAACGACATTAATATAAAGACGAAACGCCATCCCATAAAAGAACCAAAGTATGTGGCTAGGGGAACTCCAAAAGCTAAGGCTAAAGGTGTTCCGACCATAGCTACCGCCATCGCTTTTCCTTTAAGAGCGTCCGTCACCATAAGTCGGGCATAGCCTGCCGTAATACCCCAAAGAACACCTGCAGTTATACCAGCGAGGAATCTTGCAATTAGAGTTAAGATATAATTCGTTGAAACTGCTGTAATCGTATTAAAGATTAGAAACCCGAGAATACATAATAGAAGCAACGGCTTTCTTCTCCATCCTTGAGTTGCAATTGTCAAAGGAATAGCCGCCAGTAATGAACCTAATGCGTAAGCAGTAACAAGTTGACCAGCAAGAGATTCCGTAATTTTCAGTCCATTACCTATTTCTAATAACAAACCAGCTGGAATTGTTTCTGTTAATATACAAATAAAGCCAGCCAATGCTAAAATAATCAAACCGTTCCAAGGAAGGTGCTCTGAATCGTTAGCGGTGGTTACATCTTGCGGAATACTTGTAACATTGGTCATATCTCTACCATCCTTTCTTGTTTACTTTATTTCTAGGTATCATGATAATGAAACCTAGAAATAAAGTATTTTTGTCTTATTTTAATTCACCATAAACTGCGTCACATAAGTCTACTGTGAATTGGCCTGACATTCCCTCAAAGGCTGTATTGGTAAAGGACACTACAGTTAATTTTTCTTTTGGATCTACAAACCAAGAATGCCCGTAAGCTCCTCCTAATCTCCAAGTACCAATTGACTCTTTTGTATTTGCCTCACGTGGATCCTTTAGTATTGTAAATCCTAAACCAAAACCCCTTCCAGGCCAACTCGCTAATGATAAATCTCCAGTTTGGATTTTTGTCATCTCTTTCTTTAGATCACTGGAAAGTAGTCTAGTACCTACTCTTAACTCTTCCAAAAAAGACATAAAGTCATCTGCCGTTCCATTCATACCAGAACCACCAGAAGGAAAAGCAGTGTTATCAAATACACGATCAGGTTCAAATAGTATACCTGCTGTTCCTTCAAATACAGGCACTATCTCTTTGTCGCCCATTCTTCTAGGGATAGGGGAATCACTAACATATTGGGTTACTAATCTTTGCTGGTCTTTAACTTCAAATGAAGTATTAAACATTTTTAATGGATCTGTAATCTGATTCTTAATTAAGTCAGGCAAGGGCTTTCCATATGCCCTACTTATAACTGCTCCTAAGACATCCACGGCAATGGAGTACCCCCAGTTTGTTCCTGGCTCATATAATAATGGTGTTGTGGAGAGTCTCTTTAAATTTTCTTCTAAAGAAATTTCAGAAAGGTCCATCCCGTCGGAAACACCAGCCTTTTTGTAAGCTCCTCCGCCTTCGGGTTCCAGAAAGCCATATGTTAACCCAGCAGTGTGAGTCAATAGATGTTTTATAGTTATTTTGGGTTTAACTCCATTAATTAATGAAGGTTGGAATTCCGGAATCCATTTAGTAACCGGATCATCTATTCCAATAATTCCTTTGGATATTAGAATCAAAGCAGCTGCAGAAACTATTGGTTTAGTTACAGAGGCCATGCGAAATATCGAGTCTTCATGTATCTTAATTTTTTCTTCCCTATCAGCATATCCCGCTGCATTTCTGTAGATGAGCTTACCATCTTTGCTTATCAAAGTAACGGTACCAACAATCTTATTGGTTTCTATAGCTTTGTTAATAACATCATTCACTCGTTTGCTTAAACTAACAATTTCGTTATCTGTAATTAACATGAACAACACATCCTTATCTGTTTTTTTAATACAACTTAATTTTATAGAAATCAACAAATGTTTTACATAAAGTTCCATTTGAGTATTTTAAATAATAATTATAAATCATCTGTTTTTACATGGTTTCACTTATATATTATAAATTGGAAATTTCTTATACGATGATTTATAATGAAGTAACAATAAATTCGAATGAGAAAATAAAGAAAAACAGAATGAGGTTATAAATAGTAGTTGTATGTATATAAATGCTTATACAATATAAGAAGGAGGAGTGCGTTTTATATGGATAGTGTAGATCAAGAAATATTAATGTATATGCAAGAGGATGCAAAATTGTCTATGACATCAATTGGCAAGTTGATTGGAATGTCTCAACCCGCAGTTACAGAAAGAGTAAAAAGGCTAGAGGAACAAGGCATTATCGCTAATTACAGAACAATTGTAGCGAATGATAAAATAGGAAAGTCTACTGTAGCATTTATTTTGTTTAGAACTACGCAATGTTTAAACTTTGTGGATTATTGTGAGAAAACCCCTCAAGTAGTAGAGTGTCATCGTATTAGCGGAGAATTTAATTACTTGATCAAAGTAGTAGTTGAATCGACAAAAGAACTAGAACTTTTTGAAAATGAAAGTATGAAGTATGGAAATTCAACAACATTAATTTCACTTTCTTCACCTATAGACTATAAACCATTAATTCCTTCCACTAAGGTATTAAAAGACATAAATAAATTAGGATAATGATAAAATTAGTTTACAAAACTGGCGGGGCAGCATTTTTTTTATAACAAAGTGGAATAGAGGAAGGGATTTGTAAAGAAATGTAGTTAAACAAACGGGGGCTTTAGTGCAATAAGGCTTTAAAATGATCAAACTTTATTACAAAAAAATGATATTTGATTAAAAGAAAAACATCATTTTGATCAATCTTTTTTTCAAAATGGATTCTTTTTATTTATTATAAAGTGCTGGCTTGGTGTTTTTGATCAAACTGGTTTTAGGTCAATAATATGGGCAAATCAAAGAGTTTTTGAGCACTTAAAAGAACTGCTACAGACATTTACCACAAGGAGATTCAGAGTATTTTTTCTTCTATATCAAGGTGTTAGCGCATATTTAAGCTGCCGATATTACGTGGCTATGTATCATGTCCAGTACCAGTATTGATGAAATCGTAAAATCAAGGAAACAACTGGGAAAGAAAACAAAAGGAAAAAGTATGGAGGAAATGGAGAGGATGTTTTATAACTTATTCGAGCGATTTAAAGCATTTTTCGATTGTCAAGGGAATCTCGATCGAGCAATTTTCTACGAACAACCTAATTTTGGTCAGTTGGAAACCAATTTTTTTGAACTGGTACAGCAGGTTGTCAATCATGGAAAGTATCATCGTAGGAATATAACATATAACAGCTATGTTGCGACAGTTAGGGCATCCAGGTGTTATGACTGATTATGATGTTTATTTGTATGCAATGAGTTGGAAAAATAGATTTCTCCTAACTGTCGTTAATCCTTTCGTACGTTAAATATGCAGAAATAGAAATGTTACAATACACTATTTATTTTCAGAACGCTTTTGAAATAACGTTAGAGCGGTTTCAATAAATAGTTTAACAGCTATCGAGGAATCCTTATCTGACGTGACAGCGATCTGAATATCCCGATATCCTGAAGGATCCAACCTACGAATAACCACATTTTCAGGAAGATTGATGAGCGATAGTTCAGACATGATGGCGATGCCCATACCTTCTTGAATCATGTTGAGTCCTGTTGTGTAGTTATAAAGTATATATTTCACCTGAGGTTCTTCCCCTGATTTTTCAAACCACTCCATAACTGGAGGCTCAAAACCGGCTTTACAAATAATCATCGGTTGATCGACGAGATCACGTGCTTGTATAACGCTTTTCGTGGATAAGGGATGATCACTTCGAAACACAGCATACATACCTTCACGCAAAAGAGGGAATGTAGTAAATTCATTGTCAGATGAAATGATAAGCCCGACATCAATTCGATGAGATTTAAGCCATTCTTTCACTTCTGCAATAGTACCTTCTAGAATGGTAAATTCAATATTTGGATATTTTTTTGTGATTTGGCTGATAATTTTCGGGAAAAAGTAAGAGGAAGCTACTGGGAATGCTCCGATTCGAACGATGCCCGTTTCTAGTCCTTTTTCACGCGCAATCTCTTGATCAATTTTCTCATATTCATTTAAAATGGCTCTGGAAATACTCACGATACGTTCCCCAATATCCGTAAGCATTACGCCATTACGGCGATGACGAGTCACAAGAGTAACCCCAAGTTCAGATTCAAGGGTTGTCACCGCACGACTTACTGCTGGCTGAGTCATATGTAGCTCTTGCCCTGCTCTCGTGAAATTTTTCGTATCTGCGATCTTAACGATTAATTGCAGTAATGATTTATTCATAACAAATTTGATATCACCTCTATAAAATATATGCATTTTATTTATGATTAAATCTATTGTATCATTTGATTAAAGCAAGTGCCACTTTGCGAAAACTTTAATTTAGGGGGAAACCAAGATGAAATATAAAGCTTGGATTTTGTTAGTGTTATGTAATCTGTTTTGGGCTGGCAATATGATATTTGGGAAATTTAGTGCAGCTGAATTTCCTCCAGTTTGGACGGCTTTTCTCAGATGGGTGATTGCGTTAGTATTTTTGATACCAATGGCTCAATTTATCGAGAAACCTTCATGGCTTCAATATTGGAAGAAAAACTGGGTAATTATCCTTTTGATGTCTGCTACAGGAGTTGTCGTCTACAATTATCTTATCTATACTTCGTTACAGTACACATCATCAACGAATGGAGCATTAATTAACTCTTTGACACCAGCATTAATAATGATTTTTTCGTTAATATTCCTTAGAGAAAAAATAACCGGCTTTCTGTTCATTGGGTTAATTATTTCTTTTATCGGTGTCCTAATTGTTTTAACTAAAGGAAACCTGCTGCAAGTCTTTCATGCTCAGTATAATAAAGGCGATGCTATTATGGTTTCAGCTATTATATTTTGGACCATTTACTCTTTGTTTGGAAAAAAAGCAAAGAGTATTCCATCCGTTACCTTAGTCGCAATGACTGCAATGGTTGGATCGGTCATCATGCTTCCATTTTTAGTTTTGCAACCACTTCATGTTGAAAAAGTAACATCCATGGGCATTGTAGGGATTGTATACTTGGGGATATTCCCATCAGTAGGTTCATTTATCTTTTGGAATAAAGGAATTAAGATGCTAGGTGCAAGTACAGCTGGAATATCGATGAACTTAATTCCCATTTTTACAGCAATCATTACTTTGATTTTAGGTGAGGGGTTAGAGAGTTCACAAATCATAGGAGGAATGCTTGTGATTGTCGGCATGTTATTTACATCAATAAGAAGAAAACAAGAGACGAATAAGAAAGTATTATCTCCTATAAAGCTCACTAATTAATTCACCCTATCATGTGGCAGCATGAAAATGAAGACGACATGATACTGCTATATCCTTTAGTATTGCATAAATAGATAGGAGGTATATTACAATGACACAGGTAAGCTTTAATTTAGATGGGAAAACAGCTATCATTACCGGGGCTGGGCGCGGGATAGGACGAGCTATTGCAGAAGGTTTGGCACGAGCTGGAGCGAATGTCGTTTTAACTGCACGAACAGAAGAAGATGTACTCAAGGCTGCAAAAGAAATCATGGATGCTACTGGACAACGGGCACTTGGAGTTGCTTGCAATGTAACCGATAAGAATACCATTGATTCACTCGTTCAGCAGGCCCTGGATCATTTTGGAAGCATAGATATTCTAATTAATAATGCTGGCACAACAGTTCGTCATACTGCTTTTGAATTGAGTGAGGAAGAGTGGGATTTTGTAACTGACACTAATTTCAAATCTGTATTTCTTATGTCTCAGGCTGTTGGAAAACATATGGTTGATCGCCAAAGCGGGCGTATTATCAATATTGCTTCCGTTGCTTCAGAATTGACGTTAGCATTCTCATCTCCATATGGTCCAACTAAAGCAGCGGTTGTGCAATTAACGAGACAACTTGCCAATGAATGGGCTAAATTCGGTGTTACGGTTAACGCAATCAGTCCTTGGTTCATTCGAACTTCCTTAAATGCCAAGGTTCTTGACAACCCAGAATTCAAGTCGTTGGTTGAACAACGAACGCCAATGGGGAGATTTGGTCGATTGGAGGAAATTATTGCTCCTGTTTTGTTCTTTTGCTCTGACAGTTCTAGTTATGTGACAGGTCAAAACTTATTTGTTGACGGTGGCACTATGAATTTCGGCATTTAAAATCTAATCTGCAAAAATAAAATGTTAAAGAACAGGTTCTTTGCTACGGCAGCACACGATGGAGCGCACCTCTTAGAATGGACATTGAGAAAAGACCTCTCAAATGCCATCTATTCTAAGGGTGCTTTTCGCTTCCTACGACACCTCGTCATGCTGCAAATTGCAAATGTTGGCGCCTTAATCAAAAAAAGTATGCTATGCTGAGGCAATTGTTGCGACAACGCCTCTAGAGAGAGTTGCTTCTTGTATCAGAAAGCGGATTCGCACTATTCTTAACATATTCGAATGGTCGGGGAAGCACAAATCAGAATCAAACGTTATCTCCATTTACCATAAAATATCGGTTTTGATCTTAAAGAATTAGGTGAACAAAAATCAGACAGTATTATGAAAAAAATAAATCTCGAATTCAAGATTTATTCCTTGATTTCTCATCAATTGAGTAGTAAAGTGATGGTAAAGTTAGCGAAGGGAAGGATACGAAATGCGCAATAATACAATGGGATCGTTAGTCTGGTTGCGTTTAATGCGCTTTACAAACCGCAGCAATCAGCTTTCGAATGATTTTTTAAAGCGTTTTGATTTAACAACAGCACAATTTGATGTACTCATGCAAATTCATGTATATCAGCCACTTACCCAAATTGAGCTAGCTGAAAAAGCAACGGTTACACAAGGTGGTATTTCCCGCATGCTTGTAAGACTTGAGAAAGAAGGCTACATTGTGCGCAAGCAAGATTGGAAAACGAAAATGATTAGCCTAACTGAGAAGGGTGAATCGATTTTAGAAGAGGTCTTACCTGTTCAACTTGCGTTTCAATCGTCATTTTTTGACGATGTATTAAACGAGGAAGAAACAAAAACGTTGTTCTTGCTGATGACACGTGTACATAAAAATAGCCAAAAAAAAGAATTACCGCCTGAGTAATGTTTTACACTATCACTTGATTAGTCAAGTTGAAAACAAGGAGGAACTATTATGTATAAAATTCCTGGACATCATCATATTTCGATGATTACAAAAAACGCTCAAAAAAATAATCATTTTTATCAAAAAGTGTTAGGCTTACGACGAGTGAAAAAGACCGTAAACCAAGATGATCCTTCTATGTATCACTTATTTTACGGAGATTTAATGGGAAGTGCAGGTACTGAGCTTTCCTTTTTTGAAATGCCAATCGTTGGAAGAACGATTCGTGGGACAAATGCAATTACTCAAATCGGCTTACTTGTACCATCATTTGAAAGTCTAGAATATTGGAAAAAGCGTTTAGATCTTTTTAGTGTTAAGCACGGAGAAATTACAACGTATGCAGGCAGAGAAGCACTTCCATTTGAGGATATGGAAGGGTTGCGCCTTATTTTACTAAATAATAACGGCGAAGAGATACCAGAATACTGGTCGACTTGGGAAGAATCTATTGTGGAGCAGAAGCATCGTATTTTAGGTATGGGGACTGTGGAAATAACAGTACGTTATTTGGAAAGAACGACTAGAATTTTGAAGGATATTTTTGGCTATATAGAAGTGGCTCATTCAGAAAATGAAGCAATTTATCAGTCTGTTGCAGGGCAAGCATTTGGTGAAATTGTCGTGAAGCAGCAGGAGGGGCCAAGTGAAAAGCCCGGTCGAGGAAGTATTCATCATTTGGCGATTCGAGTGAAAAACGAGGAAGAACTCTTGTTTTGGGACGAAGTGGTGAAAGATCGCGGCTTCCAGTCATCAGGCATTGTCGATCGGTTTTACTTCCAAAGCTTATATTTCCGTGATCCTAATGGCATTTTATTTGAAATTGCAACAGATGGACCCGGATTTACAGCAGATTCAACCGTTGAAGCGTTAGGAAAAAAATTAGATTTACCACCATTTTTAGAAGACAAACGTGAAGAAATTGAAGCAAATTTAAAGCCAATTGATTAAAAAGAAGAGAATGAAAATGGAACAATATTGCATTGATTATGCCCAAACACTGATTGGCCTATTGCATTTCCAAAAACCATTTGTGGAATGAGGAATGCTAAAGAAGGAAAATAATGAAAAAATAAGAAAAGGATACCTCCTTATCAAAAAGATAGGGAGGTGTTTGATTCTAGTACAAAAATAAAGGATGAAGGAAATGTCTGGGGATTTCCCTCATTAAAAAACTTCAGGATCTTATTTAAGTGGTCGTTAATTTAGCATAGATGATATAAAACAGGGTTAATTCCCCCATTATGACAATGTTTGGGACGACTATTATCAAATTTATAATAAAAAAGGTGGCTAAAATCCCTAAAAATAACCCTAAATGATAAAATTTCAAACGGTGTTGTTTATACCTGTATTGATGAAAAACAATAGTAGTCGCAATGAAATAGAGCAATACAGAACCAAATACAAAGTATAAGATAAATGGATAATGGACCTTATGTAAAAACAACAGCTTGATGGATGCAGCAATCATACTCAAAGTCATTAAAATAAACAAATGACCATAAATAATGGTTTGACCTGCCGTTTGAATCGACTTGTCCACTTTCTTTTCTACATTATCGAAATACTGCCACCACATTGATATAATTAGGATAAATGAAATGATCGAAAAGCCGATTGAATTCCAATTTCCTTCTTGAGGTTGAATTACGGCAAGAGTACTGACAAGAGCTTCACCAAAGAGAATAATGGTGAATAGACCAAAGCGCTCTAGTAAATGCGCCGTATTTGTGGGCACCTTTGCTAAATATTTTCGTCCAAGCATTGGGACCATAATATCGATAATGATACCTGTATATAATACAGCATATCGAATCCAAGAATCAAAAAGGACGGAGAATAAAGAAATAATGATACCAATCCAAAAATATTTTCCTAAATATAGCGCTACTTTTTTTCGAAATCCCTTTTCGATACGCTGGACAACAAGATATTGGATCGCAGTTACTGCTCTTAAGCCAATATAACCAATTAAAAAAGAAAGATAATAAGGATCAAAATCAACTGATAAGCTTGATGTCATAATGAGGACAAAAAACATTTGAAGTATCAAAAATATCCGTTGATGAAATAAGTCTTGTCCAAACCGGTTAATAAACATGGTTTGCCCTACCCAAGCCCACCAGATAGGAATAAAAATTAATACAAATTTTAATAAATATTCTGAATGGATATAGCCCTCTTCAATATGAAGTAAAACATGAGTCGCAGTCGCAATAGCTGCTACGAAGAGTAAATCATAAAAAAGTTCTAACCAAGTAACTTTTTTTTCTTCCATTTTTTGTTTGTACTCCTTTCTATCCTCTAATAAATTATAGTAGGATATAAGTGAATTGAAAGAAAGGGGAAATCGATATGACCAAAACCATCGGTCTAATTTGCGGAAGTTTATGGAAGGATTCTTATAATCGAATTATAGCACAAGCATTAGCGAAAATGGCTGATTCTATCGATTTTTGCTGGATCGAAACAAAAGATATTCCTTTGTATAATGAAGATTACCGGAAAAGATTATCTGCCCCATTTCACCACTTCAGTAGCTTATCAAAGTGAACAAACAAGTTCGCTGCATAACCTTCATCAGATGATTATGAACGAAACTTCCAATTTTAAGATGGATGAAGCATTGTATTTCCTTATTAAACAATTAATCGAAGAATATGCCATGTCCCCTGAAGTAACAGAAAACGGCACGAACAAGCAAAAAATAGAAAGTATCTGTACGTTCATAGAAGCACATTATAACGAGCGTATTACGTTACACGATTTAGCAAGCATTTCAAATATGAATAAATATTTGCTACTGCGCTACTTTACCCGAATTCGAGGAATTACCCTTATCGTTATTTGCAAACAGTACGTATCAATGAAGCAAAAAAACTATTAGAACAAGGAGTGAAGCATAGAGGCAGGTGATTTAGTATTTTTTAATCCTTTCGATAATCATGCTTGTGAGGAGATTGATAACAAAATATTAGATTATCGTTGTTTGAATATCAAACCTGAAATCCTGCAAAAATGGACGAAAGAAATGACATACTCCTTATTTTTGCAGGATAGCCGCCTTTGCCCACTCTCTATAAACCCAATAACATAGTATTCATAGAGGTGATTTGGGGATTTCTGCATGATTCCATGAAAGCGAAAGGCTTCCATTTGCAAATCATGATCAAAGCGAACCGTTCGTTGTTCTTGTATCACAAGAACAACTCCTTTTTATCCCACTCTTACTGCCCGTAAAGGTCCGATAAGTGCAACTAACCATCAGTGGGGGATGAAGAAAACCCCCACTGATGGTTAGTTGCACTTTATATTATGAAAGTAAGTGTAGCACATACTCTTCTACTTCTATTGTATGATATTGACTAATGAAAAAATGGATATTGCATCTTTAAACTCCCAATCCTATATGATAGATTTATAGGAATCAACTGTATATCAAATAAACGATTTCTTTATTGTCTCAACACAAAATTTTCCTTAAACTAATAAACAAGTAGTGAAAATTTTAATAAGTAGTGATTCCAGCTTCTCTATTTATTTTTTGGAGGAAAAATGATGCACACATTGCAAGCAATTTTAGAAGCAAAAGATTTCATTAAGAGCAAGACAGACCATCAGCCAACGATTGGTTTGATTTTAGGGTCGGGATTAGGAGGACTTGCTGATGAAATAACGAATGCAATTCAAATTCCTTATTGTGAAATCCCTCATTTTGCAAAGTCAGAAGCGGTTGGCCATGCAAATGAATTAGTAATAGGAGAAATAAAGGGTAAGACAGTTGTAGCGATGAAAGGGCGTTTCCATTATTATGAAGGATTTTCTTTAAGTGAAGTAACTTTTCCAGTACGTGTGATGAAGGCTTTAGGTGTAAAAAATTTAATTGTTACGAATGCTTGCGGTGCTGTTAATACAAGCTTTCAACCAGGCGATTTAATGTTAATTACCGATCATATTAATTTAGTTGGTACAAACCCATTAATTGGACCAAATAATGTAGAACTGGGAACGCGTTTTCCTGACTTGTCTAAAGTCTATAATCCAGAATTACGAAATATTGCGTTAAAGGTTGGAAAGGAACATACTATAAACTTGCAGCAAGGAGTGTACGCATGGTGGAGTGGACCTGCTTATGAGACTCCAGCTGAAATTCGCATGATACGCACTTTAGGAGCGGATGCAGTAGGCATGTCAACAGTTCCGGAAACGATTGTTGCTGTCCATGGAGGAATGAAAGTTCTTGGAATTTCCTGTTTAACTAATATGGCATGTGGAATATTGGACCAGCCATTAAACCATGAGGAAGTGATTGAAGTAGCTGGAAGAGTGAAAAAGAAATTTATGCAATTAGTTCAGGGAATTTTAAAAGAAATGTAATAAAGATGGATAATCGTTATACTCCCATTTCTCTAAAAATCGAAATGTTTGCAAATTTGCTAGTGAAGCGAGGTCCCTTACGATAAAATAAGCAAAAGGGTCTTCTTGAATAAAAGAGTATATGAATACCAGAAGTTGCAGTTTATGTTAAAATGGGTACAAACAAAATGACAGCAATTAATTAGGTGGGGATAGGAATGAATAGTATTTTTGACAAAGTAATCGATCGAAGCAACTCCGCTTCCTTTAAATGGGGATACAATAAATTTGTCTTTGGAACGGACGATATTCTCCCAATGTGGGTGGCGGATATGGATTTTCAGCCGCCAGCAGAAGTAGCAGATGAAATGAAAAAACGCCTTGATCATGGGATTTACGGATATACATATATTCCGAATTCGGCTTCGGATGCAATGATTAATTGGTTTATGAATCGACATAATTGGAAAATTGATCAATCGTCCATTGTTTATCATTCTGGTGTTGTTCCTGCAATCAGTACGGCAATTCAAGCTTTTACAGAGCCTGGTGATTATGTGATGCTGCAATCTCCGGTATATGCACCATTTTTTGAAATGATAGAAAAGAACGAACGAGTCGTGTTGAACTCTCCATTGAAGCTTGTGAATAATCGGTATGAAATGGATTTTGAAGATTTGGAAAAGAAACTACAAAAGGGTGTTAAACTATTTGTTCTCTGCAGTCCGCATAATCCAGGAGGAAGAGTTTGGACAAAAGAGGAGCTGCAAAGGGTAGGAGATTTGTGCTTACAATACAATTGCTTGATATTATCTGATGAAATTCATGCAGACCATGTGTACAAGCCGAATGTGCACCACCCTCTTTCAGCGCTAGATAAAAAATATGAAGAGATTGTGTTAACATGTGTTGCTCCAAGCAAAACATTTAATATTGCAGGACTTCAAGCTTCTGCATGTATTATTCCAACTGAAGAATTAAAAAGCAGATATGAAAACTTTCAGAGAAGAACAGGGTTTCATACACTGAACACTTTTGGAATTATTGCAATGGAAGCAGCTTATCGTTACGGAGAGAGCTGGCTGGAAGAATTGTTAAGCTACTTGCATCAGAACGTTGCGATTGCGAAAGAGTTTATCGAAGAAAATATTCCATCTATACGATTGATGGAACCAGAAGGAACGTATCTTCTTTGGATGGATTGCCGTGATTTGAATATGAGTGACGAAGAATTAAATAAAGCCTTAATTGAAAAAGGTAAGCTTGGATTAGAACCAGGCAGCAAATATGGAGCTGGCGGTGAAGGGTTTGTCCGTATGAATATCGGTTGTTCGCAGGAAGTTTTATTAGAAGGGTTAGAGCGGTTAAAACGAGCTTTAGCTTAAGAAAAACTGTTATAGAAAATGGCTGGTTTCTGCAGAATGGTTTCATTTTGAGAACAAGGAGAGTGTCCCTATTTTTGGGACACTCTTTAAATATACTTTCCAAAACCTCTTTTGGAAAAATGTTTTGTTCAGTTAAATCACTATTTGACATGTACCTAATATCTCGTCTCCCCATTTTAAAGAAAATTTATCTCCATCAATGACTTCTCCGACACCACTTGGAGTACCAGTAAAAATGATATCTCCTTCACCAATCCCAAAATTGGAAGCACAAAAGTCAATAATGGTCTGGAAATCAAAAATGATATCGCTGATATTTCCTACTTGGGCAACTTTCCCATTAATTTCAAGCGAAAAGTTTTTTTCTTTAGCGGCTTCAACACCTGGGAAAGGGATGAAGTCGGTAAGAACAGCGGATTGAGGGAATCCTTTAGCTGCAAGCCATGGATGTCTTTTTTCTTTTAATGTAGTTTGAACATCTCTTAAGGTAAAATCAATGCCTAATGCCATTTTATCGATAAGATCGTCTGCTTTTGCACCTTTATAATAATCTTTTCCAATATGTATAACCAGTTCGGTCTCAAAATGGATGATTCCTCGGTTGGCTGGCAAATTAATCGTCTCCCCTTTTGCATACGCGATGGAATGCGTTGGTTTGGAAAAGACCATGGGGGATGTTGGAATCTCATTTTTTAATTCTAGCGCATGGAGAACATAGTTACGGCCGATACAATAAATATTTTTGATTGTTGCCATTTTCGTTACCTCCTATTTGAGATTCTCTTTTTTACAGACCCTTAGCATTTTATTTAAATTAAACCATTGAACACCAGCGTGTTGAGAGTCTGCAATTCCTTGATTTATGTACCCATTTTTCTCGTAAAAAGGAATTAATTCTTTTTTGCATGTTAATGTCACACTTAAACGTTCTTTTTGCTTAGCCTGATTTTCAAATTCTTTAAGTAATAAACTAGCAATGCCTTTATTCTGATAGTTGGGATGTACAACGATTCCTAAAATACTTTGATGTCCACCTTTACTAGGGTTTGGTTCAGTTATATGGAATAGATCATCTGTGATGAATGGTGATGATACTACAGGACCATTTATATATCCAACGATAACTTGATTTTCTTCCGCAATGATAAAGGTATCTGAGATGGTATTTATTCTATTTAGAAAAGCGTTTGGAGTAGCTGCTTCTTCTGGGGTAAAGCCGGTGTTTTCTAATTCTACTAATTGATCTAAATCGTTTGGCTGAACTTGTCTAATAATCATCTGCATAATTCCTTTTCTTTGAGGTATGAAAATGAAATATTCGTAGCATAATCTTATAGTCCAATAAATATCTTATTACAACATCTAAATATAGTATAAAGTGAACCTTTCCATCAGTGGGGGTTTTCTTCATCCCCCACTGATGGTTAGTTGAACTTATCGGATATTTACGGGCAGTTATCCCCCACCTAGCTTCCTCGATTTCTCAGCATCTTGAGGTGGGGGTCTTACTGCCCGTTAAGAGTGGGATAAATTCTATGAATTAAGTAATTACTTTTTATATTAACAAAATTAAAGATAATCACACAATACCTTAGCAAAAGTGAGAGGTGCATGAATTTTTTGGGTGCTGAACTCGTTTACGCCATATGAAAAAGGGAACCTTGATGGACTCATGATGCACTTCCTTGATTAGACATAAAAGAAAGGACTGATTCATTGAATTTTTCGGGTTCATCAAGGAACAGCGCGTGACTGCTCTTTTCGAAGAAGACTGTCTGGGCATTTGGAATATGCTCCCCAACCCAAGCGGGTCCCTGCCATGGGAATACCTTGTCTTCGCGCGCAACCAGCACTAAACTCGGCAGATCGATTTCTGGCAGAAGATCGCGCCAATCATAGCGTGTATGGTCTGCCATAATGGCATTCCGAGCAGAAGTAGGGGCTTTTGCCATCTCGCCCAGCATCAACTCTCGTTCTTCTGGTGTCGGCTCCGTCGCCATAATTGTCTTTAGTTGGTTTTTGTCAAAGTCAGAGGTGGCCATTTCGACCTGCGCTTTAGTGAAAGCAAAAGAAGCATCATCATAGCAGGTAGTATGAGCATATTTCCAGTCGTGCGCATAATACTGTCTAGGTGATTGCTCCACAAATACTGCTTGAGCGAGCCTTTCGGTGCCGAATAACTCGAGATAACTCCAAATCACCGGGCAGCCCAATGACCAGCCTAGAACGGTAATATCTTGCAGATCAAGTGTGGTGAGAACATCATACAGGTCCCGTGCCAGCCTCGGCACACGATATCCGTGTGTAGGTTTATCGGAGTTGCCATGTCCCCGAAGGTCGATTGTAATCACACGGGCATGTTCCGCTAGAGCATCCATGTTTCGATGAAAAAAACGTCCGGAAAATCCCCATCCGTGGATCATCACCAGAGGCCGTCCACTACCATGCTCTTCGTAGAAAATTTTTGTGCCGTCGTTTGTTTTAATGATCGACATTTACAATCACCTTCTTTCTTAAAATTAAGGAAATGGTGAACAGAATCTTCATGAAAGGAAGAGGCTGCATTGCTCTTTTCAAGGCAAAGCCAAAAATCCGCTTATCCTGAGCCAGCTGCGATGGAGAAATTATCATAAACCTATACACAAGCAGTTTATTTCATAATATTTTAGGGCAAGAGAAAGCACTCTTATTTTCGCTAAGCAGTAAAGGTAGTAAGGATATGGTCGAGCAAATGCAACTTTCACCATTATCATTTCTCTTTTTAAAAATCATTTATACCTACTTTGTACCCATACCCATTGTTGTCAAACATATATATAGAATGGAAAATAACAGTTTTCAAAATTTCTGTTGAGAATTTAGTTCAGAAAAAAGTTGTAAGGTGAAGGAGGAAGGATCAAGCGTAGCGAATAAATCTATCAGGTTAGTAATTTCCGGTTTAATAGGATTGGCGATAAGTGCAACTAACCATCAGTGGGGTTCCCACTGATGGTTAGTTGCACTTATCGGACCTTAACGGGCAGTTATCCCCCGCCTATCTTCCTCGATTTCTCGGAATCTTGAGGCGGGGGTCTTACTGCCCGTTAAGAGTGGGATAAATATGGAATGATAAAGAAATAAAACAACTTTATTATTTTTATTTATGGAGCGTTTATGTACAAATAATAAAGTTGTTAAAAAAAAGTGAATTTCTGTTTTGTGATTTTAGAAAAGAAGCTTGTTTTAATAAGCTTATAATTCCAGTGTCATAAACATGCTATTCGGATCCTTTGTATAATCAGAAAAAGGTTGGCAATAGTGGAATCCCATATTAACATACAATCTTCGAGCTGGTTCGAAAGCATCCATTGATCCAGTTTCCAAGCTTAGCCTCTGATATCCTCGTTGTCTAGCTTCGTCGATTATATGTTCAAGAAGGCGTTTTGCAACCCCTTTTCTTAAATGAGAGGAAGATGTTTTCATTGATTTTATCTCCCCGTGTTGACGATCAAGTTCCTTCAGCGCCCCACAACCAAGTAAATCATCTTCTTCCCAAGCGCCCCAAAATGTGATTTCTGGTTTCTTTAATCCTTCAACATCAAGCGCGTGTACACTTTCAGGAGGAGAGTGTAGTGTCA
This sequence comes from Niallia sp. 03133, assembly GCF_052663225.1. NCBI lineage: Bacteria > Bacillati > Bacillota > Bacilli > Caryophanales > Bacillaceae > Niallia > Niallia sp. 03133. The sequence continues at coordinate 204,681 of NZ_JBQTCY010000009.1, read as the reverse complement.
TGTTTTTTAAATGGTCCAATAATAATTCAATCACCTGAGAATTGGTTAAATCATCTTTTTTAATCTCCATAAAAAATCCCTTCCTTATTTCCAATTTTTCGACTTTTTTTATTATGGACAAGCGTATTTCCCATACAGGCTAATTTAAAACCCATAATACTAGAATAATATATTCATCCCTATTTTTAAAAGTATAACGGCTTTTTCCTTTCACTTAAGAGAACAATTTTGATCAGAACAAAATCTTCCTTCTATATTTGAATCAATGAAAGCAATAATTTGGTTTAAGTTGTCGAATTCACTTTGTATATTTTTCCAAGTATAGGGAAATCCCGAGAGGGGGAACCATCAAGAGCCTTTTTGGTGAAAGGGAAGAAAACCAATTTAAAGTTTTCAGAGCATGGGACGAGTGTTTTAAAAAGAATAGATTCCGTTTATAAACAACTATTTACGAACAGTTGACATTTAATAGATTGGAAAAGGGCTTGAATATATTGACATAAAATTGTCAATAAATGGTCGGTGTTTCTTTGTTATACTTGTGGAGAAGAAGGTTATTGAATTTTTTACCTTTTATGAAAAAATATGGTACATAATAGGGGGAATCAATTTCGAAAATGACAAGAATATTTTTATATGAAAGAAATAAGAAAAGGATAAACACCTCTATGAAAGAAGATAGGAAATTCCACTTGCATAGTGAGTGATGAGGTGCTTGGCAGGTAAAAGACTTAAATTTGATTGATACCACTAAAAGGAGGCGAGTCCTGGTTGCTAAAATTGTGCCCATGATGAACTACTCTTAGGAAGGATAGTTAATCAAGGTTGTAGGATATATTTAATAGATTTTAGCTATCGGGAATTAAGATGAGTCAAAAAGCATTAAAAACAGCAGTAGTGACAGGGTCAGCTCAAGGGATAGGAAAAGGAATTGCGTTAAGACTTGCACAGGATGGATTTAATGTTGTCATCAGTGATCTTAATATGGAAGCGGCAGAAGAAACAGCAAAAGAAATTCGTTCGCTTGGAAAAGGAAGCATTGCAGTAAAAGCGGATGTCAGCAAAAGAGACGATGTTTTTCAGCTTGTTGCAGAAGCGGTAAAAGAATTTGGGCAGCTGGATGTATTTGTTTCCAATGCGGGGATTGCACAAATTAAACCATTGTTGGAAGTGACAGAAGAGGACTTGGAAAAAATTTATAAAATCAATGTATTCGGTACATTCTATGGCATTCAAGCAGCTGCAGAGCAAATGAAAAAACAAAATGGCGGTAAAATTATTAATGCAGCAAGTATGGCTGCCCATAAAGGCCTCCCATTGCTCGGGGCATACTCCACTACAAAATTTGCTGTCAGAGGGCTTACTCAAGCTGCTGCACAAGAGCTTGCTCAATTTGGCATTACAGTAAACAGCTATTGCCCAGGTATTGTTGCGACACCAATGTGGGATCTGATTGATGAAAAAATGACCGATTATATGCATCTTGAACGCGGGGAAGCTACACAAAAATTCTTAGATGGCATTGCTTTAGGTCGTACGGAAACACCTGAAGATGTTGCGAAGTTTGTTTCATTCCTTGCTTCCAATGATTCTGATTACTTAACTGGACAATCCATACTCATTGATGGCGGCATTCAATACGTATAACATTCGTAGGCAATATTTTTTATCAAACCATTAAAAAATGATAGGATGGATTCAAGGGGTGATCAATAATGATTATCATACATGCTGTATTTAATGTAAATCCAGAAAAACGGGATGGTTTTTTAGCTGCAATGAAGCCATTAATTGCCGGTTCACAAGCAGAAGCTGGAAATATCAGCTATCAGCTTTATGAAGATGTGGATGCATTAAATACGTTTATTATGGTGGAGAAATGGAAAGATGAACAAGCCGTCAAAGCACATAATCAGGAAAGTCACTTTACAAACTTTGTAGTTAAAGCAGAGGAATTTTTATCAGAACCGCTTGATGTAGCGAAGTTTTCTGCGGAAAAGCAGTAAAAGCAGCTACTATTATTGGGTGATTTTTAAATAACCATAATGGTGAATAGGACGAAGTAATACAGAATTATATATATTAAAAAAAAGCTGTAATATAGGCCATAATCGTTGGCTTATTCTACAGCTTTTTTTAAATTGAATTAATGAATACAAATGTCGATTCTTAGATTTAGCTATAAAATAAGAAACCCAGATGTTTTAGAAAATAAACACAAGGATTAGTGTTCCTGCACCTACTGTCACTCGAACAATTCCAGTTACTTCGGAAAATAGGAGATTAAGATTTGTACGCTGACACTATCTCTGGAAAGATTGTATGAAAAAAGCTATGCCATCAGTCAACGATTAGACTGATTTGCACAGCTTTTTTTATTGTTAAAAACAAAATTAATATAAAAGATGAGAATAATCTCGCACCGCCTTCGTTGTATATAGTGAAAAAGCTTTTTCAATTCAGTAAGGAGATTTTGTTATGAAATGTACAAATAAAAATTTTATTAAGCGATTAAGGCAGCAAAAGGAAGAGGTAATTGAATTTGTCATTGATGAATATATGCCACTGATTAAGGCGATTATTTATAAAATTCTGCTGCCTATTGGCAGGGATGATTTAGTAGAAGATTGTGTAAGTGATGTATTTTTATCTGTTTGGCAACACAGTCAACAATTTGCTGGCGACATGATCGAATTTAAGCGGTGGATCGGCACGGCACGATAGCAAAATACAAAGCGATTGAGATTACTGATGACTTAGGCAATGAATATCATGTAGAAGGAAACGGAGGTACGGGCGATCGGCTGCAAAACTTTAAATGGAGCGCAACCATCGGAAAAATAGACGAAAAAGCAACAAAGCTTTATATCCATCCGACCATAATTTTCAGCTTGGGTGAAGGAAAGGGACATGAAGAACATAAAATAGAGACGATGGAGATTAATCTCCAATAAAGGGTTTTGTCGCTTTTTTTAAAATATTCCATTCTATATGATTTATAGCATGGAATGATGCCGAAGCAGACTTTAACCATTTTTCATAGTTCTAGAAAATGGAAAATAATTATTTCTTAAGCACAGGTCTTCCCAAAGAAGAGGTATATTGGAGCGACCTGTGCTTAGGTTGTATTTATATATACATCTCCATAATAACATAGCCAATTCCGCCTTTTTCAAACACTTGATCTGTCGCTTTTAAGCCGAATTTTTGATAGAAGCTGGTTTTGTTTTGGCGGGCATTGCACCAAAGTCTTTTTATTCCCATTTTTGCTGATTCTGCAATAACATGATCCAGCAATTTGCTGCCAATCCCTTTTCCTTGCTCTTCTTTTAGAGTGGCAAACTTTCTAAATTGAGCTTCGTCTTGTTCCGTATGAAGGGTAATAATGGATAGTAATTTCTCCCCTTTAAACAATCCATAATGAATGCTCTGATCGTCATCAGGTAATTTAATATAATCGATATTTTTATCTGGCCACATCACTTTTTGACGCAGTTCCCAAGTTTGTTCTTTATTGATGCGCATAATCTCCATTCTAGCAGCCTCCCTGATGCCAATTCATACCTTAATTCATAGACGACTTTTATTTTGTCTTCTTTGGTGATTTTTCCTTGTTTTGAACTAAGGCATTTAACTTTTTTAAATAGGCATTTTCCATACGTAATTGTTCTAACTCTACTTGTAGCTCTTTCATTTTTTCCTTTTCGGTTGTTTCTTTTTTAGGCATAGTAGTTGTTCTTTCCTTCTGGGAAACAAAGGTTTTCACCACCTGCTCTTTTGTACTGTTCCTCTCAATGTTGGACAGTATAAGGAGAAGACAAATTAAAGTGAATGGCAGTAGTAAAATAAGATGCCCTTTTCTCTACACGATATTTTAGTACCATCAGTTTAAAGGATGCCTCATAAAAAGTACAACTGCTTCTGGGCGCCAATCGTTCTTCTCCGTGTGTTTGATACAATTTCACCCACTTCATGATAGAAAATTTTCCACTTACATATAATTGAACAGCTAAGATTTTTTCTTCTAAAGTAAACCTTTTTTCTTTTTCATAAAAACACCCCAATCATTTACCTGTCCAATAATTGGGGTGCAGATCACTCCTACGGGATCTCGTCTATTTCGCTTTTCCCGTAGGAGTCTTCGTGTTTGCAGGCTTCTCCTTGCAACATATATAACAACAAACTCAAGAAAACAGTCTATATAAATCTAAATTCGTTTTCCAAGGTTTGTCGCTCGTCCCACGGAAAGCTTCGGAAAATCTAACGTTCACCCTTACTTTTATACTTTCCTCTTTATTCATAATAACCCCTTTTCCATGTTTGAAATTCTGTAAAAATCATTATAATTAAATATTGCCTCTATTTCTTTAGCTTAAATGTAATAAGTGTGGAAAGATTTAAGAAAATATTAAAAGGGAAGGTACTCGATATTGTTTGACATATTTATGTTTTTTTAAAGAAGTAATGTTGTATTACATATTAATAAGTTAAAATAGGAATCTGAATCAATTATTTATGAAAAAATAGTAGGCGGAGGAAAAAAGAATGCTTGAATTGCCAAATTGTCCTAAATGTAATTCTGAATATACATATGAAGATGGAAGTTTATTAGTTTGCCCTGAGTGTGCTCATGAGTGGTCACTTGAATCAGAAGTGAGCGAGGAAACGACACTGATTAAAGACGCAAATGGAAATGTGTTAAATGATGGTGACTCTATTACCATTATTAAAGATTTGAAAGTAAAAGGAAGTTCCTCTGTATTAAAAATCGGAACAAAGGTAAAAAGTATCCGTTTGGTTGATGGAGATCACGATATTGAATGTAAAATTGATGGTTTCGGGGCGATGAAATTAAAGTCGGAATTTGTGAAGAAAATCTAAATTTTAAATCTTGATGTAATGATCAACTCCCCTTTAGATAAGTAAATCTAAGGGGGGGTTTATTTATTTCCAACAATCTAACAGACAATCTCTTTTACGTATACCAGAAACATAAGGATTTCCTTTTACATAATAACGCAATGGTTTTAGCGTCCAATCTTCTTTATTTGGTATGCCGATGCGAGGTGTCTGTATGATTTCCTTTGGAATTTTACTGTTGGCTTCGTCTATAAATAAGTGCATATTATTGAGCATGCTTCCGTCTAAAGCTTTTGTGATAGCCATTGCTTTTGTTAATTTTCCTGGACCATTGCTTACTGAAGTTCCTTTTGTATTGCGATTAACTTCCATTTCCTCAATCCCTGCTACAGGTTCTATTGCACGAATAAGAACTGCTTGCGGATCACCGGCTTCTCTTGTAACAAGGTTAAGCATATGATGGGTGTGCATCGTATAAATATAAATCGTTCCACCTTTTTTATACATGGACTCAAGCCGGGGTGTACGTTTTCCAGCGTAGCTATGGCAAGCCATATCCATTTCCCCGATATAAGCTTCTGTTTCTACAATATATCCGCTATAAAAAGAAGATGCTGTTTTATGGACTAATAATTTGCCTAAAAGCTGCTGAGCAATCTCTTCTGTTGACAGATTAATATAATCAATCATTTAGGGGTATCTCCATTTCCTATAAAATTACTTATTCCTGTTTGATTTAGAGAAAATTAGCTTTGCACTTAATTTCATTGTATCTATTCCCTTACCCAACATATGTATAGAACAGTTTAATAGAAGGAAGGGTAATCTCCAAATAAAACAGGAAAAGGAATAGAATTTGGGACATATGTCCTTTCTAAATGGGAAAATTTATTATTTAATGATAATATTGCAGTTCAAGTAACAAAGCATTTGATGAAGCGGAAAAAATTGCCTATATTAAAAAAGAAATTTATTTTGGAGAGTGCAGAAATGAAAGGAAGTATATTTGCGTTTTTAGGTGGAGCTTTCATTACCATACAAGGTGTGGCTAATACAAGGATTAGTCAGAGTATAGGTACATGGCAGGCAGCGACGCTTACCCAGTTAACAGGATTTCTTGCTGCTTTGCTTATCCTCTTGTTTGTTCGGGATGGAAAATGGGAAGGGTTTAAGCAGGTAAACCCACTTTATTTAACTAGCGGGGCTTTGGCAGCGGTCATTATTTTCAGTAATGTTCTGGCGATTCAACAAGTTGGTGTTACCATTACGATAGCAGTTGTATTGATTGCGCAGCTAAGTATAACGTTTGTTATTGATAGTTACGGCTGGTTTGGTGTGAAAAGACAGAAGATGAGAGTGCCTCATTTTTTTGGCGTTGCCATGATGATAATTGGCATTGTCATTTTAAGCATTTAATATAAAGTGAACTTTTCCATCAGTGGGGGTTTTCTTCATCCCCCACTGATGGTTAGTAGAACTTATCGGACCTTTACGGGCAGTTATCCCCCACCTAGCTTCCTCGATTTCTCAGCATTTTGAGGTGGGGGTTTTACTGCCCGTTAAGAGTGGGATAAAAGGGACTTCAGGAAAGGCAGCGGATAGAGGTGGAAACAAAGTGAAAGAATTAAAAGATAGGGAGCAGATTCAGTCCCATTTACGTGGACATCGAATAGATTCTATATTTAATGAGGAATTAATGTCATTTGCTTCTTTGTATCTATTCAATGAAGGCGATTTCATTTGTTCACAGGGAGATCCATCTGAGTACTTATATATCTTTGTTAAGGGGAAAATTAAAATTTATATGACATCCGCAGAAGGCAAAACATTAATTCTATCTTTTAAAACACCCCTTGAAGTGATTGGAGATATTGAATATATAAGGGGTATAGATATCATCAATACCGTTCAGGCTGTATCTACTGTGTCGATGGTTGGCATTCCATACCGTGTACTGCGGAAATATGGAAGTGATCATGCTCCTTTGTTGAGATTTCTCCTTGATATTATTACGCAAAAATTTCATGTTAAATCCAACTCTTTAAGCTTTAATTTGCTGTATCCGGTGGAAGTAAGATTAGCAAGCTACTTATTATCCATCTCTTTTGATGAAACGGATTCATTATTTAGCGACGAATTAAGTAAAATTAATGTGAAAGACACGGCAAATTTTATTGGAACAAGCTATCGACATCTTAACAGGGTTATTCAAAAGTTTGTAGCTGAAGACCTAATTGAGCGCAGCAAAGGTACTATTTTTATAAAAAATAGAGAAGGTTTAAGAAAAATGGCTAGTAGGAGTATTTATGAGTAAGAAGTAAAATTTGAAAAAATAGGAGCGTAAAAGAATGCTAGTAGGAATAGTCTTGTCTCTTATCGCTGGGGGACTTGTAGGATTACAGAATATTTTCAACAGCAAGGTGAATGAACGAGCTGGATCTTGGTCAACTACAACATTGGTTTTAGGAATGGGATTTCTTGCATCCTTGACGATCGGTTTCATAGTGGAAGGAAAGAGATTATTTTCTTTGCAGAATATGCAGCCATGGTTTTGGTTCAGCGGTTTAATTGGTGTTGGAGTGGTAACTTGTCTTGTCCAAGGGATGAAGCGCCTGAGGCCAACTTATGCTATCTCGATTATTTTAATCGCACAGCTAGGTTTTGCAATGCTGCTTGATTCACTGGGCTGGTTCGGAATAACGAAAGTGCCTTTTACACTTAAACAGCTAATTGGCGTGCTTGTTATTACAGGAGGTATTTTTGTATTTAAATTGGGAGGAGAACGAAAGAAACAGGAATCGTAATAGGTCAAAAAGAAAATCCACAAGAACCATTTCTTCTGGCTTTTCTTTTTGGTTTACTATGTTGGAATAAAAAATGTATGAAAACATGGTATGTTATTTTTTCAGCGAAACACCAATTATCGTATTATATAAGGGAAAACCTGTATTATAATGTTTTTAATAATTTTATTGTTTTGTTTTTTTTGTAAACAAATAGTAAATTAATTATTAGTCTAGTTTATTTTGTAAAATTAAGGTATAGTAGTCTTTGTAAAAATGATAAGGAGGAGAAATATGAGGAAGTGGTTTAAAGTCGCTTGTATGGTCATCCTAGGTTTCTTTATTATTGGAAACTTTCAACCAGATGTACAAGCAAGCAGCAAAAGTACAACTTACTATGTAGCAAAAACAGCGAATTTTTATGATGGTACCTCAAGTAAAAAGAAACAAATCAGTGTGATAGACATTAATAATAAATTGACGACGAAAACGTCTAAATCTAACAAAATGTATGAAGTAGCATACAAAGGAAGAAAGGGTTATGTGTATGCAAGCCGTCTTTCTACAAAACAAACAAAAGTAACAAGGTATATTAAAGAAAAATCAAATATATACGACAGTAGTAAAAAGAAAAAACTGGCAAGTGTGGATATTAATACAAAATTCACAACAACGAGCCCACTATCAGATAAAATGGTAGAAGTAACATACAATGGGAAAAAGGGCTATGTATATACAAGCCGTCTTTCTAGTAAACAAACAAAGGTAACAAGATATATTAAGGAAAAATCAAACCTATACGATTTTACAAAAAAGAAAAAACTGGTAAGCGTTGATATCAATACGAAATTGATAACAACAAGCTCATTATCAGATAAAATGGTAGAAGTTACTTACGGTGGAAAAAAGGGCTATGTGTATACAAGCCGTCTTTCTAGTAACCCAACAGAAGTAACTCGATATATCACAACAAAATCAAACCTTTATGATTCTAGTAAAAAGAAAAAAATAGCAAGCCTGGATATCAATACGAAATTAACAACAACAAGTCCATTATCAGATAAAATGGTAGAAGTAACATATAAAGGAAAAAAAGGATATGTATATACAAGCCGCCTTGCAATAGAAGGTAAGGAATATACAATATATGCTGCAAAATTCAACTCATCGAAGGAACCGGTTTCAATTCCTGTGTATAATGAAAGTAATAATGTTCTTACGGAAGTTCCTACTAATACAAAATTTGTAAGCACAAGTGCATTGTCAGAAACGATGTATGAAGTACTTTATAATAATAAAAAAGGCTTTGTTCGTGCAGCAGATACAGCTACAAAACCATATTCTTATACTGAGGGTTATGGACTTTCCCATATTACACAAGCCCAAATGGAACAATTACCACAACAGCAAAATAGTAATCAATTTAAAGTGCCAGTATTTGATCAAAATACAATAAGAAATATTTCTTCTGCAAAAGGTGAAGATAAGTTTAGCAATTTAATTGATTTAGATGTTTGGGATACATGGCCATTACAAGATGCAAATGGACAAGTAGCAACATATAATGGCTATAACATTGTTTTCGGTTTAGCAGGAGATCCCAATGACGCAGATGATACAAAAGTTTATATGTTCTATCAAAAAGTTGGCGAAAAATCTATTGATAGTTGGAAGCTCGCTGGAAGAGTTTTTAAAGACAGTGATAAGTTTGCGGCAAATGATCCGATTTTAAAACAAGAAACACAAGAATGGTCAGGATCTGCTATGTTAATAGATGGTGAAATTCGTTTGTTCTATACAAGTTTTTCTAATCATTACAGTAAACAAACATTAGCTACAGCACAAGTAAATGTGTCAGAAGCAGATGATGAAACGATTAAGATTGAAGGTGTAGAGGATCATAAGTCCATTTTTGATGGAGATGGAAAAACCTATCAAAATGTGCAGCAGTTTATTGATGAAGGTGCTTATGGTACTGGTGATAATCATACATTAAGAGACCCTCATTATATCGAGGATAATGGTCATAAATATCTAGTGTTTGAAGCAAATACTGGAACAGAGATTGGTTATCATGGAGATAAATCTCTTTATAATACGGCTTATTATGGTGACGATGATAACTATTATTTAGAAACGCAAACAAAGCTATTTAACAATGGTAAAAAACAACTAGCTTCGTTAGCTAATGGTGTATTGGGTATTATCGAAATAAATGATGATTTCACACTGAAAAATGTATTGAACCCACTGATCACTTCTAATACAGTAACAGATGAAATCGAACGAGCAAACGTCTTTAAACTAGACGGAAAATGGTATTTATTCACAAGTTCTAGAGGGAATAAAATGGCTGTTGATGGAATTACTGGAGAGGATATCTATATGTTAGGATATGTTTCTGATTCATTAACAGGAGGATATAAACCATTAAATGACACTGGACTTGTACTTTATATGAACCTTCCGAAAAGTGATGTAACATTCACCTATGCACATTATGCTATCCCACAAAAACAGGGTAATGATGTCGTAGTAACAAGTTATATGACAAATCGAGGAGAACATTTAACAAGACGCACAACATTTGCTCCAAGCTTCTTAATTAATATTCAAGGATCAACGACTAAAGTTAACCATGACAAGATACTTGAACAAGGACAAATAACATTGGAAGAAGATGCTTCTTCTTATAAAAAGTAGGATATATTAAACAGTAAATATTCTTAACTAATCAAAAACGACTTGAAAGGATAAAGGCTTTCAAGTCGTTTTATCATAAAAAATGGATAGAACTAATATTTTTGGGTTGTGTTGATACATACTCACCGAAAAAAGAGGGAGTCAAAATTTTTAATTTTGGTTCCCTTTTTTTAATATTAATCTATATTTTTAAGCTTTATATTTTGAAATGAGGTTGTGCCATTCCAAACATTTAATCCTACTTTACCAGAAGCAAGTGAATCGTCTTGTTTAGTTATTAATAATTCATTGTTCACGTAAACGCGGATTTGTTTTCCGCGTGTTTCAACCTTCATATGATACCCATTTTCCAGATCAATATGATAAGGTGCGGTAGAAAGAATGGTTGCTTGTCCGTTTATTCTCTTCCATAATTTCACTATCTGTCCATTCACATCTATATTAGCAATATAGGCATTGCTAGCATTCTCATCCGAGCGGAAAACTAATCCACCAGCTCCTTGGTTGCCGATTTTAATATCAGCTTCATAGTGAAAGTCTTTGCTTGCTTGTTTACCGAGTGTAAAGGCATCCCCCATATCGCTTCCTTGCTTCCCAGCGTATGTATCCGCCCATAGGCCATTAATATTATGCCAATCAGTAATATCCGAATGTAGTGGGCTTTTGCCCCAAATATCGCTAAGTGAATACACTTGCAGGGAATCAAGTGTAACAGCACCATCATTTGCGAATAACTCTACAGCATTGCTTGAAGGATCTGGGAAGATTTGATCTGTGATGGAAATTTGCCCGTTATTCCCAAATAGCTCAACGGAAGAGCGGTCAATGAAGATGTGCATTTTAATATGACCATTAGCAGGTGTTAAAGGTGCTTCATGAATTTTTGCAAACTGATCATAAAATCCAGCGTCTCCAGAATGAGTGCGATCGATATAAATTGTTTGGCTGTTTTTGTTATAGCCTATCGTTGTGAATTGATCGTTCTCTTTTCTCACTTTGAACCCAAAAGCACTCGCAGAAGTTGTATCATTCACTTTAAAATCAGCAACTAATTCAATCGTATCGCCATGTATATCGGAAAGCAGGTTATTTTGTTCTTTAATAGTTTGCTGATTATAAGATTTTAGGTTGTTACGCAAAACTTCTAACTGACTAATTGGGGTTTCTATTAATCGAACCTCGCCAGTATCTAAGGTCTTTAGTTCCAGCTTTCTAGGAATTGTATTAGCACTGCGCCAAGTAGAAGTTGGCGTATTGTTCGCATACTTCCAATTACTCATCCAAGCAATCATTGTACGGTATTCATCATTGTTCGGTGCATTCTCCCATGTTACTCCTGCATAAAAATCTGGACCATAGTCAAGCCAATGGGCATCAGGGGTGTCTGGTGTAAATGTTTTTCCGTCAAACGAACCAATATAGTATTCCATACCAGATCCTCCTGCAATTGCACCGTCACCTAGACTGGTTGTTAATACCCATTTGTTGTTGTTTTTATTACCATCTACAGGCAGTGAAAATATTTCTGGACATTCAAATAATGTTTGATCTGTTGCATTTTGAGGCTTAAATTCACTAGCAAATGTCCAATCTTTAAGGTTTGATGATGTATAGAAAATAATCTGATCTTTTGCTGCCAAAGGCATGATCCACGAATTGGTTTCTTCATGCCAAAATACTTTCGGATCACGCCAGTCTGGTTTAGGAAAATCCTTCATAATAGGATTACCCTCATACTTTGTCCACGTATTTCCTTCATCTAAACTATAAGCGATACTTTGATTTTGTTGGCCGTTGTTATTTTGTGTATAGATTGCTACTAGTGGTGGATTATTTTCATCTCCAAAGCCGCTAGTATTATGATAATCTACTACAATACTGCCAGAAAAAATTTGACCATTACTATCAGGTGCTAATGCAACAGGAAGGTGTTCCCAGTGAACTAAATCTTTGCTGACTGCATGTCCCCAGTGCATTGGCCCCCATTGCGTACTATAAGGATAATATTGATAAAATAAATGGTATTTTCCTTTGTAATAGACCGTTCCATTTGGGTCGTTCATCCAGTTAGCTTCAGGTGTATAATGAAACTGTGGTCGATATGTTTCATTGTAATATCCGTCTGTGTCCCCTTTTGAAGCAGGTATTTGTGTTTGTTTATTTCCGTATTGTTGATTGGATGCTTGCTTTTCTTTTTTGTAAAAATAAATAGTGCACAAGCCAGCAATAAAAATACATAATGTAATTACAAATATGAGTAGTTTTCTTTTTTTTGTCATCTTTTCTCCTTATAATTGTATTTTAAGAATTAGGATAGAAGAATGATATATCATTAATATCATATGTTGATTCATAAAAACTCATTTTATCCCACTCTTAACGGGCAGTAAGACCCCCACCTCGTTCAGGTTCACAAGTTGTTAATTCATATGTAACGAATACATCAAATGGAGAAGCGGCAATATCACAAAAATAAAACCTTACACAGCTTATTTAACGGAAAATCATGCAGTCCGTACCGGACCATCTACAAAACATAAAAAAGAATTAAAGAGGCTAATTCGTTGACAGCTAACATTGTTAATAATAATTCAACAGCAGTAGCGGGAAAAACTGTTAGTAATGCAATGGTTACAGCAACTATCTCTGGTAAAAGCTATAAAACAAAAGCTAGATCGGACGGTTCTTTCAAAATTAACATACCTGTCCAAAATACGGGCAAAAAAATCTCTGTGTATAGCGAAGACGCATATGGAATCAAGAGTCTTACGAAAGAGATCACTGTAACACGTGTCGCTCCAAATGTGCCTAGTGTTGATAAAGTGAAATCATCATCCACAAGTGTAAGTGGTTTAGCAGAGAAAAAAGCTAAAATAAGAGTTAAAATCGGTAGCAAATCGTATTATGCTAATGTTGATTCTAAGGGGAAGTTCAAAGTTAAAATACCTAAGCAAAAAACTGGAACTAAACTATATGTATCTGTTATAGATTCAAAAAATAAAACAAGTGCAACAAAAACGGTGACAGTTTCTAAATAATTTAATAAGCTAATAGATTTAAATTCTATCCCACTCTAAACGGGCAGTAAGACCCCCCACCTCAAGATTCTGAGGAATCGAAGAAGTTAGGTGGGGGATAACTGCCCGTAAAGGTCCGATAAGTTCAACTAACCATCAGTGGGGGATGAAGAAAACCCCCACTGGTGGAAAGGTTCACTTTATAAAAATAACCCCAAGAAAGTTAGTTGAAATCTTTCTTGGGGTTTCTTTATCCCACTCTAAACGGGCAGTAAGACCCCCACTGATGGAAGTTTACTTTATTATCAATTTTTCTTTAATTATCCCTCTCTTTTAAACGATGTAACATTGAGCAAGAGGGGAATCTACTACTCTAAAAACTCAGGGTGAATGACAATCGCCGCACAAAAAAACATACTAGGACTCTGTTTAAACTGGTACCTGCTCTTTCAAACTTTTTCTTCTTCCTAACATTCTCTTTTGCATATTGACATCCTCCCCCACCTAAAATCCTAACGAATTTTTGAGGAAGGGGATTCCAAAGGGATTTCACTGCGTTACTAACCGTCAGTGCCTTTCGTATTACCGTTACCTCCTCCCAGTCTGCACGTTGTTTCCAAAACAAAGAACGGTAGGGAATCATCAGTTAGGTGCATAGCTCAGTCAGGAGCCTTGCGAAGTACATAGAATCCTTCGCAGCGGTTTTAAGCCGCAGTCTTATCTTTTGATGGTCGTGTAGAAATAACAAAACTTGCATTGACATCTTCATTTTGTTTATGTCCACATGAGCATGTATACAAAGAGCCTCGACGGTTCTTCTTTTGTGTATTGCCACATTTAGAGCATTCTTGACTCGTTTTGTATGGATTCACTTTTTGCACTTCTAGCTCGGCTAATCGTGCTTTATAAGTAAGTTTTTGTTTCTAAGTCAAAGAAAGCCCAGGAATGAATCGTTCTTTCGCTTTTTTTTCAATATTTTTTCATGGATCGAATACAACATGACACAAGAGAGGAAGCATAAAATGAACGTTATGATTGGAACAATAGGATACAAGGGTGTTTTAAATTTTAAATCTTTTATATCGTTTCCTTTCTTTATATAGGAACGACGGAACATAAACTGAGAAGCTGCAATCCCCATCCATACAATTACCACAGCTAATCCAGAAATGGATACTAATACAATATACACCGTTTGGGCTTTCATGATACTTGAGAGCAGAGATAAAATTCCACCAAGCATTGTTAAAATTAAAGCGTTCATTGGAACGCCTTTTTTCGTTACTTTGCTAAAGGATTTCGATATCATTTTTTCATTGGATAAAGACCAAAGCATACGAGTTGCTGCATAGAGACTATCATGTACAGATTTATGAACAAAGGGACTTGGTTATATCCGGTCATTGGAATGATGAATGGCAACTAGCCCAAATTCTATGTTTGCCATCGTTTATTTTTTGCGTAATATTGTGTTAAATAAAAAGTTATTAACCATTTTTATAATATCTTGGAACACGATTGGTTAAAAGAAGAATTACTTCACAATTATTCATATTTTGCTTATCTCCAACTTCATCTGAAGTGATTGAATGTGGATAATCTTTTCCAATTAGTGTTACTTTACTGCCTACAGGTAATTCATAAGGTAAACGAATCATACATTGATCCATGCCTATTTTTCCGATAATAGGAGCAAGGCACCCATCTACTATTACTTGAAAACCTTGCATTTTACTGGTCCATCCATCAGCATATCCAATAGGTAAAGTCCCTATCCATTCCTTTTCAGTAACCGTATAGGTTGAACTATAACTTATCTTATCCCCTTTATATGCCAACTTTACTTGTGTTAGCCTTGTATAAAGCGATAATGCAGGATAAAGTCGGAAAGGTAAAATGTCTTTTATTTCATAAGATGGATTTAGTCCATACATTGCTACACCAAAACGTACCGCTGTAAAAGGAAGTGTTGGATGGAGTAATGCTGAGGCACTGTTAGAACAGTGAACAAAGGTAGGTTCTTTTTCTAATGAAGCAACCATTCTTTTAAACTGGCTAAGCTGCATTTCAAAATAAGTTGTATCAAATTGATCTGCAGATGCAAAGTGGGTGAAAATTCCTTCTATTATCCATTGGTTAAGTGATAAAATAGCTTTTTCGATTTTTTTCATTTCATGTATTTCGCGAAAACCAATTCGTCCCATACCTGT
The DNA here is from genome assembly GCF_052663225.1 of Niallia sp. 03133. Lineage (NCBI taxonomy): Bacteria > Bacillati > Bacillota > Bacilli > Caryophanales > Bacillaceae > Niallia > Niallia sp. 03133. The sequence continues at coordinate 189,108 of NZ_JBQTCY010000009.1, read as the reverse complement.
ATCAACAGCAAAGTGGATTTTGAGGGGGGTATAACCATCCCAATAGTTTTTTAATTCTTGAAAATGAGCTTGATCTATAATGGGAAATGATATGTTATACTTGCCAGCTAGGTTTACATCATGTGGGCGAATAGGTCCTAAAACCAAAATGGGAACTTGATTAATTCCATTCTTTCGAATAAACAGAGCTTCATCTAATAACGCAACGCAGAACCCTTTTGCACCAGCTCTTAGTGCAGCCTTAGCGACTTCTAGTGTTCCGTGACCGTAAGCTCCGCCTTTTAATACCGCAAATAAGGTTGTATTGTTTGGTAATATAGAAATTGCATTTTTGATATTTTGTTCAATTGCTTTTAAATCTACTTCTATCCAGGTATCTCGGTGTAAACCAATTTCCATAGTTAAATCTCCCTTCTTTTGAGAAAAAGTGAACAAATATTCTAGAGTATCACTCTGTTTTTTTATATTTTGTTTTTGGAAAAAAAGCATTATTTTGTGTTCGATCAATCAAAATGTTAGAAGAAATGATGAATAATAATGACTATTCTTCATAATTAACCTAATACGATAAGGTTTTATATTAATTGATCAGATAGAGAATTCTGATCAATTAAATTTGTTTACTCTTCTTCACATGAAAGGGTGAAGAGCTTTTCTAATAAAATAAGAAAAAATAAAATTTTTAAGCAGAGAATAATATCTAGCACCAGAGCCTATCGTACTCATTTCGCTTGCGCTTTTCTTAAAGAGATAAGAAAGTATAAGTTTTCTGAAGTCTGACGGGTGTCTAGCTCCAGCGCCTATTGCCTATCGAACTTCAGGTCTTCTCCCTACGATAAGTCAACATCGATTCGCTAACGCTCATCGTGTTTCCTTTATCTCAGTCGAAGCTCTTCCAGTTCGTACGGCAATGACCAAGGCGCTTGCGCTTTTCTTATTATGAATAACCATCATAGATTTGTTTTCTCAAGTCCGTTTAGAATATCGTTAATCCTTCATGATGATAGATAGTTAGTCTTACTTTGGATCTCTCTTTTCGTTAGAATATCAAGTATCTACATAAGAATAAAAAGCAGGAAGGGGGATCCTTCCTGCTTTTTAAGATTTAGGACTCTGTAACTTCTCCCTGTTTTCTTAAACTTTTATTCTTCCGCATACTCTTTCTTGCATAATAAAATATATAACAAAAGGCTACAAAGGGAATGGTGTAAAACAATGCCACTCTTTGAGATGGATCAAATACAACCATTACACAAGACAGGAAGCATAAAATGAACGTTACGATAGGAACAACAGGATAAAAAGGTGTTTTGAATTTTAAATCTTTTATATCATTTCCTTCCTTTATATAGGAACGACGGAACATAAACTGAGAAGCTGCAATCCCCATCCATACGATTACAACAGCTAATCCAGAAATGGATACTAACACAATATAAACTGTTTGGGCAGGCATGATACTTGAGATAAGAGATAAAATTCCACCAAGCATCGTTAAAAATAAAGCATTCATCGGAACGCCTTTTTTCGTTACTTTGCTAAAGGATTTCGAAATCATTTTTTCATTTGATAAAGACCAAAGCATACGAGTTGCTGCATAAAGTCCAGAATTTGCACAAGATAAAATAGCGGTTAAAACAACAAAGTTCATAATCGTTCCTGCATAGGGGACTCCCATGCTGTTAAGAACTAATACAAAGGGACTTTGATCAACTCCGGCTTCTTTCCAAGGAATTAATGCTGAAATAACGGTGATGCTTCCTATGAAAAAGATAATAAGTCTGATAAGTGTAGTGTGAATTGTTTTAGGGATAACCTTTTCAGGATCAGCTGTTTCTCCAGAAGCCACACCAATTAGTTCTGTACCAGAAAAAGCAAAGTTAACTGCAAGCATTGTTAAAAACACGGCACTAAATCCATTTGGAAAAAGACCATCATGTACAAGGTTTGAGAATAATGGAGCTTCGTTATATCCTTCCATTGGAATAATTCCAAATATCGCTAATCCGCCAATGAGGATAAATAATATAATGGCAATTACTTTTATGCTGGAAAACCAAAATTCTGTTTCGGCGAAAAAGCGGACAGAAAAAGCGTTAATAGCAAAAAGTAAAATAATAAAGAATGCACTCCAAATGGAAACAGAAATGGAAGGGAACCAGCTTTCCATTATTAAACCTGCTGCTGTAAATTCAGAACCGAGAGCAACTGTCCACGTCAACCAATAAAGCCAAGCCATGGTGAATCCTGTTCCTGGACCGATAAATTTCGTTGCATATGTATGGAAAGAACCGGTTACAGGCATTTTAACGGTTAATTCTCCTAAACATAGCATGACTAAATAAACAATAACGGATCCTAATAGATAAGCAAGGATGGTTCCTATTGGTCCAGCTTGGTTAATAGTGTAACCGGAACTTAGAAAAAGACCAGTTCCGATAACACCGCCAAGTGAAATCATAAATAAATGTCTGCTTTTCATGGATCGATGCAAGGAATTTTCCTTTGTGTTGTTGGTGTCTAACATATAAATGTCCCCTTTATTGATAATCTACTTATAGATTACATTATTATATGAAAAATATATAAAATACAATCTTTTCTGAAAACTAGGCGGAAGATTAAATATTGCGAATAGTAAAATAAACAATAATCTGTAGGTATAAAAAGCTTAGGTCATCCGTTAATAGCTCCTTTCACTATAAATGATCGGTCAAAAATTGAATATTGCATATTGTATTTTTTAAAAATTTATCATGTAATCGTTTTTTGTACAATTAAATTGTCAGAAAATATGACATGAAATTTCGTTTAAGCGTTTATTTTTTAATAATTTGATGGAGAAGAGACAGGGGAAACGGTGTATGACAATCATCAAAAGTGTGTAAGTAAAAAATAAATTTGATTATTTGTATAATACAATATACAATATGCAATAATTGCATTTTAAAATGGCTGTTTTATCAAAGTTTGTTGTTTTGAACAAATAATGATTACAGAAACGTAGAGCAGAATGCATACACGTAGACTCCTGCTTAGATTAGCGAGACAGGTGAGACCCCGCAGGAGCGTAAGTGACGAGGAGGCTCCGCGCTTGCCCCGCGGAAAGCGAAGTGTAAGCAGTCTGCTCGTTTACAAGCAACAATCTATACGAAAACAGCCTTTTAAATAAGTCCATTGAATGATAGATCGGAGGAACTCATGATGAATCAAAACTTTAATACATTATTAACTAGATTAGGCAGTCATAATCCTAACTCATTATCTGCTCCAGAAAATATACCGCTAACGATGAGTTCGGTATTTGCTTTTGATGATGTTGATACTTTAAATAAAGTCTACAACGGAGAAGCGGAAGGGTTTATTTATTCACGGATGACAAATCCTGTTCATGAAGCATTAAAAGAGGTGATGTTTTCTATAGATGGCGGTGAGGATGCCCTTGTGTTTTCTTCTGGAATGGCGGCTATAACTTCTACCTTATTATCGCATTTAGAAGCAGGAGATCATGTTATCGCATCTCAAGTTTTATATGGAGAAACGTATGAGTTTTTAAAATACCAACTTAAAAAATTTAACATTGAAGTTTCTTTTGTCGATTTCCATGGTGACTTTGAACATTATTTTCGTCCGAATACGAAGCTTGTTTACACAGAAACTATTTCTAATCCGATAATGGGTGTGGAAAATATACAAGAATTAGCAAAAATCACACATAAGCATAAAGCGAAATTAGTAATAGATAATACATTCGCCACCCCAATAGTTTGTCAGCCGTTAAAATTTGGAGTAGATATCGTTATTTATAGTGCTACTAAATATATTTGCGGACATGGAGATGTTACAGGGGGGATTGTTGTATCTGATAAAGAAACCATCAAAGCAATCGACAAGGTTGGTACGCTATATGGTGGTTGTATGAGCCCGTTTGATGCATGGATATTAATTAGAAGTTTAAAAACATTAGAGTTAAGAATGAAAGAACATTCTAAGAATGCCTATAAATTAGCAGCCTTTTTTGAAAAACACCCTAAAATCAATAAGGTCTTTTATCCAGGATTAGAATCTTCTCCCTATTTTCATATAGCAAATTCTTATTTTAATAATGGTTTGTTTGGAGGAATGCTGTCAATCGATTTAAAGGGGGATGAAGAAAATTACCGCATTTTTATCGATAATTTAGAAGGGATAAAGTTTGTACCTAGTTTAGCGGGTGTAAAAACAACTGTTTGCTCACCGGCAATTACTTCTCATCGAAATTTAAATGATTCGGAATTGGAGGAATCGGGCATATCGAAAGGACTTATTCGCATCTCTACAGGACTCGAAAATATTGATGATTTAATAAATGAATTTAATAAAGTTTTGGATCTGCTTTAATAAAGCAATTTTATTTGCAACAATATAAATAATAGTTGAAACAAACTTAGATTTTATACGCTGTTTCAATTTATAAACAAAGGAGTTTCAGTAAAAAATGAAAAATTATTGGATTATTATATTGTTAGTGTTAGCTAATTTATTTTGGGGAGGACATTATGTGTTTGGGAAATTTGTTGTTGCTGAAATGGATCCGCTGCAAATAACATTTTCCCGCTGGGTAATAGCTGTTGTTTTTTTATTTCCCATTGCGCAGCTAATCGAGCGACCAAAGTGGCGGGAAGTATGGAAGCACTGGAAGGTTTTATTAGCTATGGCTGCAACCGGTGTAATCGGATATAATTTTTTCTTATATACAGCTCTGCAATATACCACATCTTTAGATGCGGCACTAATCAATTCATTGAATCCAATGTTGATTGTTTTATTTTCTGTTGTTTTTCTGAAAGAACGCTTAGGATTAGTGAATATAGGAGGCGTATTTATCTCGTTAGTAGGAGTTTTACTTATATTAACGAAAGGGCATTTAGAGCAGCTTCTTTCGATTCATTATAATAAAGGTGAATTAATTATGCTGCTTGTTATATTTATATGGACTTTGTACTCTGTGTTAAGCAGAAAAATGAAAGGAGTACCTCCTATTTCTGCAACAGCTATTTCTGTGTTATTGGGACTTTTTATATTACTGCCATTCATATTATTTGAAGGAATTAGTCTTCCGCATAGTAAGAATGCAATAATAGGCATCCTCTATATTGGATTTTTCCCATCTGTATGGTCCTTTGTCTTTTGGAATACGGCCATTAGTAAAATGAATGCAAGTAAAGCTGGAATCTACTTGAATTTAATCACTGTGTTTACTGCCATCATCAGTATTTTTTTAGGAAACCCTATTTCAACGATTCAAATGGTTGGAGGTTTATTCGTCTTTTTCGGTGTTTATTTATCGAATAAAAAAGGGAAGGTTTTAGTGGAAAAGAAGCAAGTGAAGGTTTTAGGTTAGAAGTTTTAAAAGAGAAAAGCTCCTCTAGTAAAGTTGTAGAATGGTAATAGTGCTGCTTTATTTAACAGGATGTTTCGTCCTTTATATAATATATTGTATAATATAAACAATTATTATATTGTAGGAGGGATTATTATTAATAAGAAATACCTATCATTAAAAGACCATGTATATGATTATATAGCAAATGAAATTCAAAATGGAACACTGTTGCCTAATCATAAAATAAATGAGCTTGAACTCAGCAAGAAATTAGAGGTAAGCAGAACGCCTGTGAGAGAAGCCTTAATTCAGCTAGCTTCGGAGAATCTTTTAGAGTATCTGCCAAGAAGAGGATTTATGGTAAAAGAGCTTGATACAGAGAAAAAGCTGGATGTTTTTAAAGTAGTGAGTGTACTTGATGCATTAGCGGCAACATCAGCGCTTGATCAAATAACAGAAGATGATATAGAAAAAATGGAAGAATACGTGAAAATAATCGATCTTTCGATTTTAGAAAAAAACTATGCAGATTATCAAAAATATCAAAAGAAATTTCATAATGTATATATTGGCAAGTGCAACAACTCTACTCTCACGAGCATATTAGAGACATTGCAAAATAGTTTTGTTAGACAAGTCTATTTAAGCAATGATACGGATAAACTTTTTTCTGCATCTGAACAAATGAATTTGGACCATAGAGAAATAATAAAATGTTTTCAAAGTAAGGAAAAAGAAAGATTAGAACAACTAATAAGAAATCATTGGGAAATTAAGCATCCGGATATGATTTAATACAGTTTAAAATAGATGGATATCTTACGGCTTTAAGAAGTAGATGAGCAGAAATAGTGTGGTTTATCCATTATTGGAGAAAGAGGAGAAAATGGTGAATAATCCAATTCAAAAAATAATCGACCAATATCGTGTGGTGCTCTTGGATGGAGCGATAGCGACGGAAATAGAAAAAAAGGGCGTTAATATTCAAAATGAATTATGGTCTGCGAACGCTGTGATTGATAATCCTGAAAGTATTAAACAAGTGCATACAGATTATTTCAAGGCTGGAGCAGATATTGCTACAACCAATACGTATCAAGCAAGCATTGATGGATTTAAGAGAAATGGATGGACAATAGAAGAGGCAGAAAAATTAATTGAAAAAACGGTCTCCATTGCAAAAGATGCACGAGATGAATTTTGGGGAAATATATCAGAACAGGATAAAATGAAAAGACCTTTTCCGCTTATAGCTGGCAGCATTGGTCCGTATGGAGCTTTTTTGGCAAATGGAGCGGAATACACAGGTGAATATGAATTGTCAGATAAAGAGTTTGAGCAATTTCATCTTCCTCGTATGAAGCAAATAAAAGATGCACAAGCGGATTTATTTGCATTTGAAACAATGCCAAACTTTAAAGAAAGCAAAGTACTTGCAAACTTGCTGCAATCATATTTTCCAAATGATTTTGCATGGCTGTCGTTCAGCATTTCGGATGAAAAGCATATCAGTGATGGAACTCCATTGAAGGAAGCTGTTTCTTATTTTAATTCCTATCCAAATATTTGTGCGATCGGGATTAATTGCACATCGATCTTACATATTCCAGAGGTAATCCTCGAATTAAAAGAAGTTACAACAAAACCGATTGTTATTTATCCGAATGCAGGTGGATCATATGATGCAGTAACGAAAACATGGACTGATGAAAAAGATGATGATAATTATGGTAATGAAACAAGACATTGGCATGATTCTGGGGTCGAATTAATCGGAGGATGCTGTAGAACAACGCCGCATCATATACAACAAATAAAAAAATGGGCACGAGATTAAGGGGTTAAGGGGTAGGAAGAATGAATCTACCTCTTTTTTATTGGTAGAATACGTGATAAGCAAATTAGGGGGGATGTAAAGAGGTAATTATCACGACTTTTATCTAATGATTAATGTATTTATCCTCTATAAGGACGTCGACTATTAGAAGGTGGTTTATACCAATAATATTCTTTCTTTTTAGAAAATTTCAAAAAGAATTGCGTAAATACTTAAAGTATATTAGAATTTAAACTAGAGAAGTAGGTATGCAATAGCAGGAAAAGGTTTTCCTAAAAAGATATCCATAAATGAATACTATTAAATTGAAAAATATAAGGTGATTCGATGAGTATAACAATTAAGGATGTAGCAAAACAAGCTGGTGTTTCCATTGCCACTGTGTCTCGTGTGTTAAATGGCAGCAAACCTGTCAGTTTAAAAGTAAAAGAAAAAGTGCTGCAAGTAGTAGAAGAAACAGGCTTTAATCCAAACCAAGTAGCGCGCAGCTTAATTATGAAAAAAAGCTCTCTTATTGGTGTACTGATACCGGATATTAAAAATGCTTTCTTTTCTCTTTTTGTCAGCGGTGTAGAAGAAGCATCCTATAAAGCTGAATATACTACTCTACTTTGCAATACAAACGGAGAGTTAGAGACGGAATTGCATTATTTAAATATTTTAAGAGAAAAGTATGTGGATGGTGTTATTATTTTGTCCTCCACACCAGAGAAGAAGAAAAAGCAAAGGGAATTCTTTAACAAGCATAATATACCTGTTGTATTTGCAAGTCATCATGAAAAGGAAGAAGATCATTTTTCCTATGTAAATATAGACGAGGAAAAGGCGTTTTATGATGGAACGAAATTTTTAATCGACTTGGGTCATCGGGATATTGCGATGTTAGGCGGAACATTAAGTTATTATGATTCTGGTATTATCCGTTATCAAGGATACATAAAAGCTTTGGAGGATCATCATATTACTATGAACAAAAAGTGGGTCATGGATGGAGGATATGATATTGCTTCCGGTTATAAGCGGGGAAAAATATTGTTTAGTCAAGAGAATAGGCCCACAGCTGTTTGCTGTGCGAGTGATATGATTGCGATCGGTGCTATCCGAGCTGCTGAGGAGTGTGGGTTAAGTGTTCCAGAAGATGTCTCCATTATGGGTTTTGATGATATTCCGATAGCAGAAGCATATAGACCAAGTTTAACGACGATTAGACAGCCAATTGTCGAATTAGGCATTGAAGCTGCAAATATGTTATTTGAACAAATGAAAGAAAAGGATGGACCTGCAGAAAGGGTAAGAATTCTTCCACATGAAATTGTTGTTAGGGAGAGCTGCGCAAAACATACTTAGAATAAACAAGAGGTGACACAATTGGAGAAGAAGTGGTGGAAAGAAAGTGTAGTGTATCAAATTTATCCAAGGAGTTTCATGGATAGCAACGGAGATGGTATCGGCGATTTACAAGGGATCATCTCTAAACTGGATTACTTAAAGGACTTAGGGATTGATGTTATTTGGCTTTCTCCAGTATATAAATCTCCTAACGATGATAATGGTTATGATATTAGTGATTATCAAGATATTATGGATGAGTTTGGAACGATGGATGATTGGGATCAGCTGCTAAGCAATATGCATGAACGGGGCATGAAGCTGATGATGGACCTTGTGGTTAACCATTCTTCAGATGAACATGCTTGGTTTATCGAATCCCGAGCTTCTAAAGATAATCCGAAAAGGGATTATTATATTTGGCGGAAAGGAAAAGATGGAAAGGAACCAAACAATTGGGAATCTTTTTTCAGCGGCTCCGCTTGGCAATATGATGAAAAAACTGACGAGTATTATTTGCATATCTTCTCTAAAAAGCAGCCGGATTTAAACTGGGAAAATCCAGAGGTTCGCGAAGAAGTATATAAAATGATGAACTGGTGGCTTGATAAAGGAATTGATGGGTTCCGTATGGATGTTATAAACTTGATCTCAAAGGTTCCTGGCTTGCCAGATGCTCCAAATCCTAACGGCAAAAAGTACGCTTTTGGTGGTTCATGTTTTATGAATGGTCCGCGTATACACGAATTTCTACAAGAAATGAATAAGGAAGTCCTTTCGAAAAGAGATATTATCACAGTAGGGGAAATGCCTGGTGTTACACCAGACGATGCATTATTGTATACTGGCGAGGATCGCAATGAACTGAATATGGTCTTTCAGTTTGAGCATTTAGGCTATGATGAAGCGTTTGGAGGAAAATGGGGAACGATTCCACTGCCATTATCCTATTTGAAAGCTAACTTATCAAAATGGCAAACGGGTTTAAATGGAAAAGGATGGAATTCCCTTTTCTTAAGCAACCATGATGGTCCACGTCAAGTTTCTAGATTTTGCAACGACCAAGAATACCGTGTAGTGTCTGCCAAGATGCTAGCAACCCTTTTGCATACGATGCAAGGTACGCCGTATATTTACCAAGGGGAAGAACTTGGCATGACCAATGTTCGATTTGAAACCCTGGATGAATATAAAGATATAGAAACGTTAAATATGTATAAGGAAAAGATAGAGGAAGGTATTCCGCATGAGAAAATTATGGAGTCTGTCTATTGCAGAGGACGAGATAATGCAAGAACCCCATTTCAATGGAATGATTCCGAGCACGGTGGATTTACAACTGGTACTCCTTGGATTCGTGTAAATCCAAATTATACAGAAATAAACGCGGAGTCCGCTGTTAAAGATAAAGATTCTGTTTACCACTATTATAAAAATTTAATTGAATTACGGAAAAAACATGACATCATTGTATATGGGGACTATGAGCTTCTGTTGGAAGACCATCCGCAAATATTCTCTTATATCCGAACATTTGAAGATAAGAAGCTATTAGTAATATGTAATTTCTATGCTGATCCTGCATCTTTTGAATTGCCGGAAAACATTTCTTATAAAACACAAGAGTTATTAATCAGCAATTATGAAGTAGAAAATGAACAGGACTTCGCTTCACTAAACCTGCGTCCATACGAAGCAAGAGTGTATTTGCTGGCGTAAATATTTATAGTTTATTTATCACTATTTCCCCTTATATTATAGAGGAAAACATAAAGAAGGAGGAAAGCGATCAGCTTTCCTCCTTCTTTGTATTCCGTTAACACATGAAAGATAAAAATAATAAAAGGGTATATTTATGAAATAAGAAAAATGCAAAATAGGTTTTTATAATAAAGAAAGAGCTGGTTTAAAAGGATGATAATCTTTTTAAACCAGCCCACGCCGCATTTATTTAATCATGGAAATTAGTACCGTCAGTTACTGCTTTTACAATGCCTGCGCGTACAACAAAGTCACCAAAATGTTCGTTGTCCAGTCGCTCTTTCGCAAAGCGTGGAAGAAGTACTTTTAATTCATTTAGTATTTCCTCTTCTCCTACATTTTCACGGTATAATTTGCTTAAACGGCTGCCATCGTACGCTGCACCTAAATACATATTGTATTTTCCAGGTCCTTTGCCAATAAAAGCAATTTCTCCAAGAGCATGGCGTGCACATCCGTTTGGACAGCCTGTCATACGAATCGTAATTTCTTCGTCCCGCAAGCCGTTTTCGTTTACAATTGTTTCTAGTTTACTGATTAAGGATGGCAAGTATCTTTCTGCTTCGGCCATTGCTAAACCGCATGTTGGAAGCGAGACACATGCAATAGAGCTGCGGCGAAGTGCTGAATAATGTTTGCCGTCTGTTAAACTGTATTGGTCAATCAACTCGTTTATTTTTTTCTTTTTCTGGCTTGAAACATTGGCAATTACTAAATTTTGGTTAGCAGTTAAGCGAAAGTCGCCAGAATGAATTTTAGCAATTTCACGCAAACCGGTTTTTAATTTGTAATCTTGAAAGTCAGCGATACGGCCGCCTTCTACAAATAAAGTGAAATGCCATCTTCCATTTATTCCTTTAACCCATCCGTAGCGATCTGTATTATGATCAAAATGATATGCTTTTGCTTCATCCAGCTTCCAGCCAAGTCGATTTTCTAATTCTTCTACTACATTTTCTAATCCTAGGCGGTCCACTGTGTATTTAAAGCGGGCATTTTTACGTACAGAACGATTTCCATAATCACGTTGGATCGTAATAACTTTTTCTGCCAACTCCACAATTTTGTCAGGTGTACAAAAGCCGATTACTTTGGCAAGCTGAGGGTAGGTAGCTTTATCTCCGTGTGTCATCCCCATGCCGCCGCCGATTGCAACGTTAAAACCGATAAGTTTTCCTTCATCCACAATGGCAATTAATCCTAAATCCTGTGAAAATACATCGATGTCATTGGAAGGTGGAACAGCAATTCCAATTTTAAACTTTCTTGGCAAATAAAGAGGTCCGTACATTGGCTCCACTTCTTCTTGGTCTGGAGTAGCGGCAACCTTTTCTTCATCCAGCCATAGTTCATGATACGCTCTTGTGCGCGGCAGTAGGTAGTCGCTTAACTTTTTGGACCATTCAAATACTTCTGCGTGAATTTCAGATTGATATGGATTTGGATTGCACATGACATTTCTATTCACATCTCCACATGCAGCAATCGTATCTAGAAGTGTGGCATGAATACTTTGAATGGTTTTTTGCATATTCCATTTAAGAATTCCATGCATTTGAAATGCCTGACGGGTAGTCAGCTTTAATGTATGATTGCCGTATTTTTCTGCAAGCTCATCCATCACGAGCCACTGTTCGGGTGTAGAAACGCCGCCTGGTGTACGTACGCGCAGCATAAACTGATAGGCTGGCTCCAGTTTTTGTTTATGGCGTTCATTGCGTAAATCTCTATCATCCTGCAAATAGCTGCCGTGGAATTTCATCAGGCGGTTGTCATCATCGGAGATGCCTGAGCTGATTGGTTCAAGCATCGATTCCTTTAATGTGCCGCGCAGATAATTGCTTTCATCCTTGATGCGCTCTACGTCACTTGGAGGTCCATCTGGCGCTTTTAATATTGGGTTAACCATTTTACAAAAACTCCTTTCGAAAGAATATTAGTATACATCTCTCAGATATCGTTTTCCTTGTTGCATGGAAGCAAGATATTCTTCAGCTTTATCTCTGCTTAAATTGCCTTCTTTTTCAATAATGTCAATCAGTGTATGGTGAACATCATGCGCCATATGTTTTTCATCTCCGCAGATGTAGACAACTGCGCCTTCTTCCAGCCAGTTGAATAATGCTTTGCTCTGTTCCTGCATGCGATGTTGAACATATACTTTTTGATCGCTGTCACGAGAAAAGGCAACGTCCATTTTTGTAAGGACGCCATTTTTTAATAAGTTTTGCCATTCTGTTTGGTAAAGGAAGTCTGTTACAAAATGCTGATCGCCGAAAAACAGCCAAGACTTTCCTTCTACTCCATTTTCTTCTCTTTCCTGCATAAAAGAACGGAAAGGGGCGATTCCAGTGCCAGGACCAACCATAATAATTGGTGTTTCTGGATTTTCAGGAAGTTTAAAGCTTTTGTTTTTCTGAATATAGATAGGCAGTTTATCCCCTGGATTCAGGCGCTCTGCACAAAGAATAGAGCAAACTCCTTTTCTTTGTCTGCCATGTGCTTCATAGCGCAATGCGCCGATTGTCAAATGCACTTCTTCTGGATTGGCTGTATAGCTGCTTGCAATCGAATATAGGCGAGCCGGTATTTTTCGCAAAATACTAATAAATTTCTGGGTAGGCACAGCCCATGGACCAAAATCCTGGCATAAATCCAGCAGATCTCTTCCATTTATATATTTCTTTAATTCCTTTTCATTATCTGGATATAAAAGCTCCTGCAAATCCTCATTGGCTGTAAATAATGCTGCTTGCTCCAATAATGGTTTAGTAAGCACCGTAATTTCAAAATGGGAAGTCAGTGCTTCTTTTAGCGGACGAACATCCCCTTGATTATTAATTGTTACGATCTCTTCTGGATCCCATTTCATTTCTTTGATTAGCATGTCCACAAGTACAGGATCATTTTCAGGGTAGATGCCTAAGCTGTCGCCAGGTTCATACGTTAGACCAGATCCTTCTAAAGATAATTCTAAATGGAGTGTTTCTTTATTAGATCCGCGGCCATTTAAATTAATAACATCAAGAATTTCCGCATGGAACGGATTCGTGCGGGAATATTCTGATTCAACTGGAGCTGCTCCTGCTGTAACAGCTGTGGCTGCCGTTGTATCCCCTTTGGCTTCATTTAATTGAGCAAGCACTCCTGAAATCCATTCGTCAGCTGGACTATCATAGTCAAGATCACAGTCTACGCGTGGATATAATCGTGTAGCTCCTAATTCTTCTAAGCGCTGATCGAACTCTTTTCCTGTTTGGCAGAAAAATTCGTATGAGCTGTCTCCAAGTGATAAAACGGAAAACTGCAGCTCATCCAGCTTTGGAGCGCGTCGCCCATGAAGAAATTCATGGAATGAAAGAGCGTTGTCAGGCGGCTCTCCTTCTCCATGGGTACTGACAATAATAAGCAGGTTTTTCACTTTTTTTAATTGATTTGGTTTAAAATCATTCATAGAAGAAACAGTAACATCAAAGCCTTGTGCTTTTAATTGTTTCCCTTTGCTTTCTGCTAGGCCTTCTGCATTTCCAGTTTGTGATCCATACAGGATAGTAACTTCCTTGGATATTAATTGCTGGCTCGTTTCAATTCCGGTTTTTTCTGCAGAACCTGATGTAGCTTGTGTTGCTAGCAAATAGCCGCTAAGCCATATTTTCTGTGTTTCTGTTAAACTAGGTAAAAGCTTGTTAAGAAGTTCTGTCTGTTCTTGATTAAATGGACTGTTTGTTACTTGAAGCTGCAATCTAATCACCTCGCAAATAAATATAAACAAGTTGTTTTTTCGATAACAAGCAATGCAGATAGGAAGCATTGCTAAAACATTTTACAGAAGAAATGTCCGATTATTCTCCTCCATTATTTTATAATGTAAATAGGGATATGTCACTTTATATTTATTAATCCAATCAGACAAATCGGATTTGACTGTTGGAATTTGTATCCCTGTTGTTAAAAAGGTTATCGTTTTTTATAGGTATACAATTGTACTTTACTGGAAGATGTAGAATTAGTAAAATACATATAAATTATTACAGTTATTAATATTTTTAATAGTAGAAGGGGAGAGTATATTGCATTATGATGCATTAAAGACATTTGTTACCCTTGCGGAAGTAAAAAATTTTACAAAAACAGCAGAAATACTACTTATGTCTCAGCCGAGTGTAAGTTTGCATATCAAAAATTTAGAAAAAGAATTTCAAACAAAACTATTTGAACGTTCACCTAAATATTTAAAAATTACACCGACTGGTGAAATTCTATACGATTGTGCTGTCCAAATGATCACCATATATGACCAGACAAAGCAGAACATTTTAGAACATCATCATTCCATAAAAGGAGCACTAAAAATCGGGGCAAGCTTTACTATTGGTGAATATATTTTACCTTCTCTGTTGCTTGATCTGCAAAAAGACTACCCAAGCCTTGAGCTTGAGGTGATTATTGGAAATACGGACGAGATTATCCAAGCGGTTCGTTTATATAAAGTGGATATAGGTTTAATTGAAGGACAAACAAATGAAAAGGATGTAGCCGTTCACCCCTTTATGAAGGATGAGTTATTTATTGTGTCGTCTAATGCCCATAAACTTGCATCAATAGAAGAGGCGACTATAGCTGATTTGCAAAACGAAACATGGATAACAAGAGAAGTAGGTTCTGGAACTAGAGAATATTTAAACCATGTAATCCGTTCAAACGGTTTAAAAGCGAAATCGTTTTTGACTATTAGCAGCAATCAAGGCATTAAAGAAACCTTGATACAGGGAATGGGGTTATCCCTTCTATCATGGAGTGTTATTGAAAGAGATGTAAAGCATCAAAATCTTTCTATTATTAATATGAAAAATCATTCTTTTATCCGCACTCTTTCTTATGTATATTCCCCGGTAATGCGAGACAAAAAGAACGTCAAGATATTTATTAGTGCATTAACGAAAAAATTTACCAAGGAGTAAAGAATATCTGATGCACAGTGCTGTAAAAAAACAGTTTTTCTTATTTATCCCACTCTTAACGGGCAGTAAGACCCCCACCTCAACTCAAGATGCTGAGGAATCGAAGAAGCTAGGTGAGGGATAACTGCCCGTAAAGGTCCGATAAGTTCAACTAACCATCAGTGGGGGATGAAGAAAACCCCCACTGATGGAAAGGTTCACTTTATCTTTTCATTTATAGTATTATAACGAAGTGATTTTGTTAAAAGGAGTACAAGTATAGTATGAATAAAAAAAATAAGACCTTAAGAATTGTTTTATTAAGCATGTTTACAAGCATTGTGATATTGCAAACGACCGTTCCTTTTCTTGGGTTAATCCCTATTGGACCGCTTAGCATTACAATTATTCAAATAACTATAATGATAGCAGCTATCGTATTAGGTCCGAAAGAAGGAGCAATTGTAGGAGGAGTTTGGGGAGTTATAACTTTTGTACGTGCCTTTACTTTTCCTACAAGTCCTATTGCACCGATTGTTTTTACGAATCCGCTTATCTCTATTGTGCCGCGCATCTTAATTGGAGTTGTAGCAGGGTTTATATTTCATAAGCTTTTGAAAAATAAAATAAAAGACGCTGCAGCGATGAGCATAGCTGGAATAGCTGGCTCATTAACAAATACCCTTTTGGTGCTGGGACTGATTTATATTTTTTATCGTGATCCGTATGCCAATTATCTTAAAATGGATATTAGCGAGCTGTTGCCTGCACTGCTTGGTATTGTTGGGACAAATGGTGTGACAGAAGCTATTTTATCTGCTATTTTTGTTCCGATTATTTCAAAAACATTGATGAAAATACGAAAATAAGCTGTCGCATATGGAAAGATAAAAACCATTTTTAATGAGATAAGAAAGTATAAGTTTTCTGAAGTCAGAGAAGTGTCTAGCGCAAGCGCCCTATCGACTTTAACGCTTCCCTCACCTCGCTAGCGTAGTCAACATCGACGCTTGCGTTCTTCGTGTTTCCTTTATCACGTTTTAACGGGCAGTAAGAAAGTACAATAAAAATGGATAGCGCACAAAAAACTGCCCGTAAAAACCTGATCGACTCAACTAACCATCAGGGAAAGATCATCCCCTGATGGAAGGTTCGCCTTATCTCACTTAAGGTACACAAATTAAGAACGCCACGTCCTTATGTCTTCATTTGTGTGATCCACATCCTGTGGAACTCACCTTATTCTGTTGATGAGCAAAGGCACTTGCGCTTTTCTTAAATGATGAACAATATTTTTATCTTTCCATATGCTAATAAAACAGTTATTTTCAAGAGTAAAAAGTTATTATTAAGAAATATCTTAATTCCGACTAAACAACTAGAGAAACTTATTGACAATAATAGTAATTGTGATAAAATTTAGAAAATACACTGCTTATCAAGAGGGACGGAGGGAATTGGCCCGAAGAAGTCCGGCAACCTGCTAGGAAGCAAGGTGCTAACTCCAACAAAATGGTTTTTCGTTTTGAAAGATAAGGTAATGATGCCTTGCCTGTTATCTTTCCATTTTGGAAGGATTTTTTTTATATGAATGCCAATGATATGAAGATATCCTTTTTTGAAGGAGGGGTTTGTTGATGGGGGAAGCAAATCAGCTTGAGAGAGTAAAAAATCAATTAGAGCAAATGTTAAGTAGTATGAAATTTGGCTCTATCACTATAGTGGTGCAAGATGGAAAAGTGATTCAAATCGAAAAGAATGAAAAAATCAGGCTGGGTAAATAAAAACACTGACTAGAAAACTAGAGGTTGTTTTAGAATGGATTGGTACCTTTACTTTGTTTTTTCAAAAAAGGGTAGGTAAAAATGGAGGAATTACAATTGAACCAATTAGTAACATATAACAATATAGATGATTTTCAAGGGATCGATTTTTCAGTAGACAATGACACAAAAGGCGCATTAGAAGTAATAAAATGGGCTTATGATACGTATGGAGATGAAGTTGTTTATGCTTGCAGCTTTGGAATTGAAGGAATTGTGCTGATTGATTTGATATCTAAAGTAAAGAAAAATGCAAGAATTGTTTTCTTGGATACAGATGTTCATTTTCAGGAAACCTATGAGTTAATCGATAAAGTAAAGAAGAAATATCCTGAACTGAATATTGAGATGAAGAAGCCTGCTATAACATTGGAAGAACAAGCAGAACAGTATGGAGAGGAACTATGGAAAACAGCTCCAAATAAATGCTGTGAAATCCGCAAGATTATTCCATTAAATGACGTGCTTTCTGGTTCCGTTGCATGGATTTCCGGTTTAAGAAGAGAGCAGTCAGAAACAAGAAAAAATACACAGTTTATCAATAAAGACAACCGCTTTAAATCTGTTAAAGTTTGCCCGCTGATTCATTGGACATGGAAAGATGTATGGAGATATGCACATAAACAACAATTAGACTATAACGTATTGCATGATAGAGGCTACCCAAGCATTGGATGTAAAACATGTACACAGCCTGCTATAAATATGGACGACTTACGATCAGGAAGATGGACAGGGAAAGGCAAAACAGAATGCGGACTACACTTACAATGATTCGAGGAAATGAAAAATGATTTTAATTTTAGCGTGTATTATGTCCCTGTTCTTTGCAATGAATATTGGCGCAAGTGGTGCGGCTGCAAGTTTGGGAGTCGCTTATGGATCTGGTGCCATTCCGAGTAAAAGAATAGCGCTGTCTATATGTGCTGTGGCTATTCTTTTAGGAGCAGTGCTTGGCGGAAGCGAAGTAGTTAAGACCATTGGGGAAGGTCTTATTCCAAGCTCCATTTTAAATGCAAAAATTGTATTGATAATCTTATCTTCTGCTGCGATTTCCTTATTTATTGCGAATTTAATGGGAATCCCTCTTTCAACAAGTGAAATAACAGTTGGGAGTGTGGTAGGAGTAGGAGTAGCATATAAAAGTCTTTTTGCTGGCCATATATTATGGATTGTTTTCTTTTGGCTATTGGTGCCTTTTATTGCTTTTACCATTGCTTTTTATGCAGGCAAACTTATCCAAAAGCTGGAGCCTAAATATCCATGGCTGCAAGAGGGGAAAAATCAACGTTACTTATCTATTTTTGTTATTATTGTCGGTTTCTTTGAAGCCTTTTCTGCAGGAATGAACAATGTAGCAAATGCAATTGGACCGTTAGTAGGGGCAGAGCTTATCTCAATGAAATCGGGAATACTTGTTGGTGGACTTTTTATTGCAGCAGGTGCCTTTTTACTGGGAGGAAGAGTACTGCAGACGAACGGGAAGAAAATTGTGCGTTTCACTAAATTAGAAGGCGGCGTGATTTCAGGAACAGGATCAGCACTTGTTATTATTGCCTCTATTTATGGGCTGCCAGTTCCGTTAACACAGGTTACAAGCACTGCCATTATCGGAATCGGTGTTTCCAAAAATGGATTAAGCATCTTAAAGAAGCAAGTAATCCACCGGATTGTAAAGGTTTGGATTGTATCTCCTGTATTATCACTGGTTATTTCTTATGGATTGGTGCAGTTGTTTATAAAAATGGATCTATACACTGTCTTTATTCTAATTGGTGTATGTATCGCGACACTTGGTCTGATTAGTTTGGTAAAAACAATAAGAGCAGACAGCCGTACTATATATGAAGATGGCGGCGGCATATAAAATTAAGCAATGTTAAATTCAGCAAAACACTATAAATACTATATTAATAATGAGGTGCAAAAAAATGGCATTAAGTATACCACATGGCGGAAAATTAATTAACTTATGGGAACCTGACTACAAATTTGATGGAACAGAAAAAGAATTAGATATAGATGTAATTGCTCTTAGTGATTTAGAGTTAATTGGAAATGGGGCATACAGTCCATTAACAGGATTTTTAACACGAAAAGATTATGAATCTGTTGTTGAAAATATGCGTTTAGCAAATGGGGCAGTCTGGAGTATTCCTATTACATTGCCGGTAAAAGAGGATCAGGCAAAGGGCATTGGAGTAAAAGATACGGTAAAGCTTAACTTCAATGGAGAGACATACGGTATTTTAAACGTGGAAGATATATATGTTCCTGATAAAATAACAGAAGCAAAATCCGTTTATCGTACAGACGATGAAGAGCATCCTGGTGTGAAAAAAATGTATGAAAGAGGAAACGTCTATTTAGGAGGCTCTATTAAGCTGCTGAAGAAAGTAGAGAAAAAGGACTTTACTAGTTTTTATTTAGATCCTCAAGAAACAAGAGCAGTTTTCCAAGACAAAGGTTGGAAAACGGTAGTAGGCTTCCAAACTAGAAATCCTGTTCACAGAGCGCATGAATATATTCAAAAATCTGCGTTGGAAATCGTAGATGGTCTATTTCTTAATCCATTGGTTGGAGAGACAAAATCCGATGATATTCCAGCAGACGTAAGGATGGAAAGCTATCAAGTATTATTAAAAAATTATTATCCAGAAGATCGAGTGTTCTTGGCTGTGTTTCCTGCAGCAATGCGCTATGCAGGCCCAAGAGAAGCAATTTTCCACGCGATGGTAAGAAAAAATTATGGATGTACTCATTTTATTGTTGGACGCGACCACGCTGGAGTAGGAAATTATTATGGGACATATGATGCACAGAAAATATTTGATAATTTTACTGCTGAAGAATTAGGGATTAACTTACTGTTCTTTGAACATAGTTTCTACTGCAAAAAATGTGAAAATATGGCTTCAACGAAAACTTGCCCACATGGAAGTGAACATCACGAAATTTTATCTGGCACGAAGGTTCGCCAATTACTTAGAGATGGAGAAATACCACCAAGCACTTTCAGTAGAAAAGAAGTGGTTGAGGTATTAATCAACGGGCTAAAAAAACAACAGATTCATTCTTAATAGTAATGGGGGATAAAACAGTGAGTCAAAGTACAAATATTACATGGCATGACCAGACAGTAACGAAGCAGCAAAGAAGAGAAAAATATAAACACCACAGCTACGTTCTTTGGTTTACAGGGCTGTCTGGTTCTGGCAAATCAACGGTTGCTAATGCAGTAGCGAAGCGTTTATATGATGATCATACTAATAATTATGTGTTGGATGGAGATAATATTCGATTCGGCATCAATAAAGATTTAGGATTTTCTGAGGAAGACCGAAAAGAAAATATTAGAAGGATTGGTGAAGTCAGCAAGCTATTTGTTGACAGTGGTCAAGTAGTGCTAACAGCATTTATCTCACCCTTCCGAGAAGATCGCGACAAAGTGAGAGAACTGCTTGAAGAGGATGAATTTATCGAAGTATATGTAAAATGTTCTCTTGCGGCTTGTGAAAAGAGAGATCCGAAAGGCTTATATGAAAAGGCGCGCCAGGGAATAATTAAAGATTTTACAGGAATCAGCTCTCCTTATGAAGAGCCCAACAAGCCTGAGTTAATTATCAATACGGAAAAAAATTCTATTGAAGATTGCGTAGAGCAAATTGTTCAATATTTAAAAGGGAAAAATTACTATATTAACGGATAATAAGTGTAAAGCGGAATTTACTTGCAAAGCTTTCAGGCTAACTGAAAAAACATGATGTGTTTTCTTTATGTAACACCAAAAGGAGAGCTGTTTACGAAAAGCAGTAGGGAGAATATAGCCTCTGCTAAAGTAAACAGTTCTTTCTTCTATCGGAGAAATTTAGTGTTTTTCGACAGTTTGTAATACTGTATATTATTATATATAGTATTTTTAAAATAAGGTGAAAAAAAGCTAAAAGAGAGGGAAGGTGAAAGGTGTGGGAATTGTCTATTTGGTTGGAGCAGGTCCAGGAGATCCGGATTTAATAACAGTAAAAGGTTTAAGATGCATTAAAGAAGCAGATGTTATTTTATATGATCGTCTTGTAAATAAGGAATTATTGGAATATGCCAAACCGAAGGCAGAGCTTATTTTTTGTGGAAAGCTTCCAAATCATCATATTATGAAACAAGAGGTGATTAATCGTTTACTTGTGAAGCATGCCCAGAAAGGGAAAATAGTAACAAGATTAAAAGGCGGCGATCCATTTGTGTTTGGCAGAGGGGGAGAAGAAGCAGAGGAATTAGCAAAAAATCATATTCCTTTTGAGGTAGTTCCTGGCATAACAGCAGGAATTGCAGCGCCAAGCTATGCAGGCATACCTGTCACACATCGTGATTATGGTTCATCTTTTGCTTTCGTCACAGGACACATAAAAAATGGACAAGAAGATTCTATTAAGTGGGAAGCTTTAAGCCAAATTGATACTCTTGCCATCTATATGGGAGTAAAAAACCTTCCTTCTATTCGAGAGAAACTGCTTTTTTACGGAAAAAAAGAATCTACACCTATTGCATTAATTAATTGGGGAACGACAAGTTTACAAAAGACCGTTGTGACAAATCTTGCCGATGTAGTTGAAGCTGCGTCAAATGGCAACATTGAAAACCCTTGTATGATTATAGTAGGTGAGGTTGTAAAAATGAGAGAAAAAATCAGCTGGTTTGAAGATGCCTTCCTGGAAACATTACCGAAAGAAGTGGTTTTATAATGGAAGCTGTTTTATATATTTGTCATGGAAGCAGAATACAAGAAGCATGTGATCAAGCTATTTCCTTTGTGGAAAAATGCATGGAAGGAAACAAGTTTCCTATACAAGAATACTCTTTTTTAGAGCTTGCAGAGCCAACAATCGAGCAGGCGTTTGAACAATGTGTAAAAAAAGGTGCTACTATTATTTACGTGATTCCTGTTTTATTGTTAACGGCAGCACATGCGAAAATGGATATTCCTGAAATTTTACAAAGGCTTGCGAAAAAACATCCAGAAATGGAAATTCGTTATGGACGGCCAATTGGAGTTCATAAAAAAATGGTTCAAATTGTTGCGGAAAAAATAAAAGAATCCTCTTTGTCAAATAAAGAGGAATTATTAGTGCTGCTTGTTGGAAGAGGGAGCAGTGATCCTGAGGTAAAACAAGACTTAGGAAAGATAGCTGCATTAGTAGAGAATGAATTACCAGGAATAACGGTAAAAGATTGCTATCTAACGGCAGCGGAACCGAGTTTTACTGAAGGAATAGAGTCTGCTAATTTATCTTCCAGCAAAAATATTTTGGTCATTCCTTACCTTCTGTTTACGGGAATTCTAATGAAGTCAATGACGAAAACAATTAAAGAACATGCAGACCCGAAGAAAACATATGAACTCGCTCCCTATTTGGGCTATCATCCCTTTATTGCAGATATTCTAAAAACAAGAATAACCGAAATAACAGAGGAAGATTTCTATGTATCCATTAATGGTTAATATGGAAAATAAAGAGTGCATTGTTGTAGGCGGAGGCAAGGTAGCGTATCGCAAAGTTTGTTCTCTTTTAAATGAAGGAGCATTTATAACAATTATTAGTCCTGAAGTCTGCCCAGAATTAGAAATACTAGAGGCAGAAAAGAAAATCTCTGTTATTAAGAGGAGAGCTGAGGATGATGATTTTAGGAATGCTTTTTATATTATTGCAGCAACAAATAATGAAAATGTGAACGAATATATTGCTAAAAAGTTTGAGCAATCGAAGCTGGTTAATATTGCTTCCTCGGTTGTAGATGGAAATTGTCAGGTTCCTGCTAGTTTCAAAAAAGGCAGATTGACTTTAACCGTGTCTACAAACGGTGCCAGTCCTATGCTTGCCAAAAAAATAAGGGATGAATGGTCGGCTGTATATGATGATAACTTTGAACAGTATATAGATTTTTTATATGAAACAAGAGAAAAAATTAAGCAGTTAGATATACCGCAGGCGCATAAAAAAAAGTTATTACAAGAAATAATAGATGAAAAATATCAGCATGATCCAAGCATTAGAAATACCTTTAATACCTCTCTTCAAAACTTTTAATTCGCTTGAATTAAAAGTTTTTTGTATGTGATAAACAATCCTTTTTTGAAAAAATCTGAATAGTCGAATAAACAATACCGAATATTTTTTAAAATGGAATTAACATTATATTGAATGATTTGCATTTCATGTAATATAATTTCGGTAAGTAATCTCTTATAAATACGGTTGGAAAAGTTAGAGTTTTGATATTTATATTATTTGGTAAACAAAAACGATCATAAATAATACTTTTGATTCTAATTCTTCATTAAATAGTATCTTAAAGTGTGCAGAAGGGGTAGATGAGGGATAGATGAAATTTCGAACAAAGCTTTATGGTGGCTTAGGAATTATTATTATCTTAATTATGATTCTTATCATTGTCCTTATGAATTTGCTGAAACAGCAAAATGATAATATGCATACGATAGTAAATGAATTATCAGAGCGAATTAAAGTTACTGCAACAATTAAAAATGAATTAAATAATATGAATAGGGAAGTAATGGGAATTTCAACAAACCCCTCGGGAAAAATGCTTAACAGTACATTAAATGAGTGGGAAGAATCGAAAACGACTGTAGCTTCTTCCATTGAGACATTAAAAGAAATGGATAAGCGGAAACAATCACAGGAATTAATGATGAAGTTTTCTACTATCTATAAGACATATGAAGACAGTGGACAGGAAATTATTAGGGAGTATCAAAGAAATAAGAATAGAGAGTCAGGTTTCATAGAGATGTTCCCCGATCAAGAAAAGGAACGTCTTCTGCAAATTGTAAATGTAC
The DNA here is from genome assembly GCF_052663225.1 of Niallia sp. 03133. Classification (NCBI taxonomy): domain Bacteria; kingdom Bacillati; phylum Bacillota; class Bacilli; order Caryophanales; family Bacillaceae; genus Niallia; species Niallia sp. 03133. The sequence goes on along the minus strand of NZ_JBQTCY010000009.1, from coordinate 165,197 downwards.
TATCTACCTTGCAAGAACAAGAAATGAAAGATGAGCTTTTTCGCACAAAAGAAACATATAATGTTGCCGTTAAAATGATTTATATTTATGCCTTTGTTGGTGTTTTCATTAGTGTTTCCTTAGCAATTTGGATAATAAAAGGAATGACTAAAAATCTTAATCGTGTTTCATCTGTTATGTCTAGCGTAGCTTATCACCATGGAACTCAATTCCCGAGAATCTCTGTGACGGCAAAAGATGAAATGGGGAAGATTGCGGAAGCTTACAACGAAATGGCACAGTCATTAGAAGAACACTCACATCAAGAAATGGAGTTAAAGAAGAAAGCAGAAGATCAAAGCTGGCTTGATTCAAGAATTGCAGAAATTACTTCTACTTATCCACGTGCAGAGGATTTTGAATCTTTAGCAAGCTTATTTATTACCCTTATTACACCAGCAATAGAAGCGCAGTATGGGATTTTCTACATCAAAGAAGATTGGGAGGAGCAGCAGCATTTATATGCAATCGCTTCCTACGGATTTGTAAAGGATAATAATAAAGGAAAGCATAGTTTTCTTTTAGGAGAAAAGCTGGTAGGCCAATGTGCTTTAGAAAATAGGCCAATAAATATTACGCAAATCCCAGATGATTATATAAAGATAGAATCAGGGATAGGAAAAGCAGACCCAAAAAATATTTATATCCTTCCCATTGAATATGAAGGGGATGTACTAGCAGTAATAGAGTTTGCTTCCCTTAACTTGTTTAGCCCTATGCAGCAAAAGTTATTAAAAAAAGTAATAGAACACTTAGGTATAACAATCAACAGCATTAAAAACCGAATGCAGGTGAAAAGTCTGCTGGAAGATTCACAAGCTCTAACGGAAGAATTGCAAAGCCAATCAGAAGAGCTGCAAGCACAGCAGGAAGAACTTATTGCAATTAACGAGGAGCTGGAAGCGCAGTATAAATCTTCTGAGCAAAAAAATGAGGAATTGGAAAAACTCAGCGTGATATTAGAAGAAAAAGCACATCAGCTAGTCCTTAGTTCTCAATATAAGTCGGAATTTCTTGCAAATATGTCCCATGAACTTCGTACTCCACTAAACAGTATGCTAATACTTACTCAAATGTTAGTAGAAAAGAGAAATGATAATTTGTCATCGAAGCAATTAGAATATTTACAAACAATCAACTCATCTGGCAATGACTTGCTGCATTTAATAAATGAAATTCTGGATTTAGCTAAGATAGAAACAGGGAAAATGGACATGATTGAAGGGGAAGTGATGCTTGAAGATATTAGAGAATTTGCTGAAAAACAATTTAGTCACTTAGCTGAAAAAAAGGGCATCGACTTTAAAGTGTATGCAAGTGATAATTTGCCAAATACCCTTTATACGGATGAACATCGTTTGAAACAAATACTAACAAATTTATTAGGTAATGCCTTTAAGTTTACTAAAGAGGGTAAAGTAACATTATTGATACAAAATGCAGCAGAATCTAAGTTGGTTCCAAATAATGTCCCATTAAATACAACGTCAATAACATTTACAGTCAGCGATACTGGTATTGGTATTGCAAAGGATAAACAAAACCTTATATTTGAAGCCTTTCATCAAGCAGATGGAACGACTAGCCGTAAATATGGAGGGACAGGATTAGGACTTTCTATCAGTAAAGAAATAGCTGGTTTGCTTGGAGGAGCAATCTGGGTGAAAAGTGAACTAGGGACAGGAAGTTCATTTACCCTTTATTTACCAGTAAAACAGGCAATGAAAATGGAAAATTCCATTTCAGCAGAAAAAGAATTAGCAGCTGATATAGAAAAGATAAGGAATATGGATAACATTGAAATAAGCTCCTCTTTTTTTAATAATGGCTTGGAAGATAAGCCTTCCCTAAAAGGGAAAAAAATATTAATTGTAGATGACGATATGCGAAATATTTTTTCCCTTGCTGCTGTGTTAGAAGAATATGAAATGGGAGTTCTTTTTGCTGAAAACGGAAAAGAGGGAATTGAAAAATTAATAGAAAATGAGGATATCGATCTTATTCTAATGGATATTATGATGCCAGAAATGGATGGTTTTGAGGCAATGTCAAGAATTCGAATGATGCCAAAGTTTCAAAGCCTGCCAATTATTGCTTTGACTGCAAAAGCGATGAAGCATAATCGTGAACAATGTATAGACGCTGGTGCATCTGATTATATAAAAAAACCAATAAATTTAGAGCAGCTATACTCCTTAATACAGGTATGGCTGTATAGAAGTTAGGTGGGAATAACCATTTCCGAATATATTAATGAAAAGTTAAAAGATAGTAATTTGGAAGACATTGAAATTGAATTATTATTAGAAGGAATCTATCGGTATTATGGATATGATTTTCGAAACTATGCTTTCCCGTTTCTTAAAAGAAGAGTTTTATACCGAGTAGGGGCAGAAAATTTAGCAAGTATCTCAAAATTGCAAGATATGGTTTTTCATAATCCTTTAGTAATGAAGAAATTGTTTTTGGATTTTTCTATTTCCGTAACAGAAATGTTTCGTGATCCTCTGTTTTTTTCCATGCTAAGAAAAAAGGTTATTCCTATATTAAGAGATGCTCCTTTTATTCGTATATGGCATGTTGGATGCGCTTCAGGGGAAGAAGTTTATTCAATGGCAATTTTGTTGAGCGAAGAAGGATTGTTAAACAAAACAAGAATCTATGCAACAGATATGAATAAAAGTAATTTAGAAAATGCGAAACTAGGAAATTTTCCTTTAGAAAAAATGCAAATATACACAAAAAATTATATCAAAGCAGGAGGGAAAAATGCCTTTTCAGAATATTACTCCGTGAAAAACAATGCTGCAACATTCCACCCATTTTTGAGTGAAAATTTGGTATTTGCCCAACATAATTTAGCTACAGACCAGTCATTTAATGATTTTCATATTATTATATGTCGTAATGTTATGATTTATTTTAATAGACAGCTGCAAAACCGCGTTCATCAATTATTATATAAAAGCCTAATTCCTTCAGGATTCCTTGGTTTGGGCAAAAGAGAGGAGGTTCGGTTTACAGACTATGCAGGATATTATGAAGAATATGATTCAGAACAAAGAATATACCGGAAAATTTAATGAAGCAGAGGCAGAGGAAACGAAAGCTGTAAATATTCTAATGGTAGATGATCAACAGGAAAATCTTCTTGCGTTAGAAGCGGTATTGAGCTCTCCTAAATATCATTTAATTAGTGCGAAAACAGGGGAAGATGCATTAAAATTTATATTGCAATACGATTTCGCAGTAATCCTTCTTGATGTACAGATGCCTGGGTTAAGTGGCTTTGAAACCGCAAAGCTAATAAAAAACAGAAAAAAATCAAGGGATATACCCATTATTTTTATTACCGCTATTAGCAATGATGTAGAACATATTATAAAAGGATATGAAGTAGGGGCCATTGATTATATTGTAAAACCGTTTAATCCAGAGGTCTTAAAAAATAAGGTTGAACAATTTGTAAATATATATGAGCAGCATACAGAAAATTTAAGAGTAATGGAACAGGACCGTTCTCTTGAAAGAGAAAAGATAAATTTAGAGTTAAGTCTTACTAAATTAAATTTATATAAACATGAAGCTTTATCAAAGGTCATACAAGATACATTGCTGGATACCATAATCACGTTTAATGAAGATGGGCTAATACTATCCATTAATCCAATGGGAGAGAAGATGTTAGGCTACACTGCGTCAGAACTATTAGGAAAACAAATGGACATTCTTATCTGTTCATCAAGCGGTATAAAGGAAGAAGAAAAACCTGCCATTGCTGAGGGTTTATTTCATTCTATTGGCAAGATTACGGAAGGTACGGTAAAACGAAAAGATAATAGTACGTTTCCAGCAGATATTCTTATCGGAGATGCCATGTTAGAGAAGTATCATATTTTTGTATGCACGATTCGTGATATTACAGAGCGCAAAGAAATAGAAAAGATCAGGAAACAACAAATAGATAAATTAGAACAAGTAGTGGAAGAGAGAACACGAGACTTGTTATTGGTGAATCAAAAGTTAAAACAAGAAATTGAGGAGCGAAATAAGGTCGCTGATGACCTTTTATTATCAGAAGGGCGCTTTCGGCAAATCTTTGAGGCAAGTCCATGTTTGATGGGGATACGCTCTATACAAGAAGGCAAATTTATTGCGGTGAATAATAACTGGATAAACAGTATGGGATACGATATGAATGAATGGAAAAGCATGGAGAAACATGGGGAAATTTATATAGAAGAAGAAGGGAAATATATAAACATTTCTGAAGATGAATGGAATACGCCGATGAACAATAGGAAAGTTACGTATCGAACGAAAACCGGCTCCATAAGAGATGCCCTGCTATCAACAGAAACAATTATGATTGAAAGCAGAAACTGTGTTCTTATTGTATTAAATGATATTACAGAAAGAACGCTTATGGAAAAAGAAATGTATAAATTGGATCAATTGAATTTAGTAGGAGAAATGGCTGCTGGAATTGCCCATGAAATCCGCAATCCAATGACTACGGTTCATGGTTTTTTACAAATGGGGAAGCTGGATAACCAGCAATTATCGGTGGAACATATGGATTTAATGATTGATGAATTAGACAGAGCCAATAAAATTATAAAAGAATTTTTAACCTTGGCCAAAAATAAGACGAGTGATAAAAAATACCACTTGCTGAATGATATCATTGAAATAATCTTTCCGCTTCTAAATGCAGAAGCTCTATTAGCAGGGAAAAGAGTAGTGCTTCAATTAGAAAAATGTCCAATGCTTTACCTGGATGAAAAGGAAATTCGCCAGCTTTTATTGAATATTGCATTAAATGGTCTTGAGTCCATGTCTAATGATGGAGTTCTTTATATAAAAACATTAGCTGAAGAAGAACATGTTGTATTACAGATTAAAGACAGCGGAGAAGGAATTAAGGCAGAAGTTCTGGAAAAGATAGGGACACCTTTTTTCACAACAAAAGAAAACGGTACAGGGCTAGGACTAGCAGTATGCTATAGTATTGCTGATCGTCATAACGCAACGATTAAAATAAAGACAAGTAATAAAGGCACTACATTTTCTATTTATTTTAAAACAGTGAGTTTATAAGTATATTAGGATAGGAGACTATTAGTTGCGAAAGAAATGGTTTATCTTATTGATATGCATTGTTTTTTTTGGTGGATTAGCAGATTATGTACGAAACGAAATGAATGAAAAGAAGCCTAAGATCATGGTTGTTTTAAAGGAAACGGATACAGACTATTGGAGCGTTATGATTGCGGGTCTTCAAAAAGCTTTTGATCATTACGGAGTAAACGGAATAGTCTTGAAAACCGACAAAACGAGAGAAACCCAATTAAAGTTTCTCAAACAAGTCTTGAAGGAAAAGCCGGATGCTTTAATATTTTCTCCTGTGGATCCCAAGGCATTTATCCCGATATTAAAGGAATATAAAAGAAATAATATTCCTGTTCTGCTTGTTGATACAAATTTGGAATGGAAGGATAAAACTTCTTTTATCGGAACAGATAATGTAACTTTAGGTGTAAAAGCGGGGGAACTCCTGTCATCTATGGCCCAACCGAATGATAAAATATTGCTTTTGGGTTGGAGATCAAAGGATACTGTTTGTAGCGATCGGATTAACGGAGCAAAGGAAACATTAAATAACGCTGGCATTCATCCCATTGTGGAGGATCAAATGGCGTATGGCGAAAAAATTGAAGTGATGGTCACAAAAGTTCTGCAAACGAATCCTAAATTAAAGGGAATATTTGCTGCAGATGATATTACTGCTCTGAAGGTTATGAAGGTTTTACAAGATAAAAGGTTGAATATCCCAGTTGTGGGAGCAGATGGGATTAAACAAATGGTTCAATTAATTGAAAATGGCACACTGAAATCTACGATTGCCCAAAATCCATACGACATGGGGTATATAAGTGTAGAAAATGCGCTAAAAGCAATAAATGGGGAAAAAGTCAATAAAGATATGGATAGTACTGTAGATATTATTACTAGCGATAATGCCGAAAGTAAACTAGCTTTTCTGGAAAAGCTTACTCAAAAATAACTAGATCGTAATAAGTGGTGTGTTTTATTGGGAAATTTTTAAAGATAATTAAAAGGGTTTACCTATCTTTAGGGTTAAAATGAAATTTTGATGAAGGGGAAAACCGATGATTCCGCAAAGAATATCGTTAATTACAATAGGAGCTGTACGATTGCCTATGTTACGGAAGTTTTACCAATCATTGGAATGGGAAGAGCTGGAAAGCAGCTCGGGCCAATACAGCCTATTTTTATGCAAATATTTCAGAAACTTAAAGAGAAGGATATTTTGCTTTAAATGAATACTGCCGGGATTTAAGTTTGAATAGTGTTTGTGGCCGCCCTTGATTAGGACAGCCACGTTTTATGTTATTTTTTATTTTTTACGTATGCTATTAAATACCCTGTAAATTTATAATCTTTTGCCAGCCATGCAGCATGATTTCTTTTAATAAAGCTTTCTCCTTCTGTAAAAGAGGGAAAAGTTTCTGGGAGCTGCTGTTTTTTATAATCTATCGCCCATTCTTTATTCGTTAATGGATATAGAAAAAAGGTTTCTTCCGCTTTATTTTCGTAGAGTGTGCCTAATGGAGATTCTTTTACATTAAAAGTATTCTTTCTCACATCTTCTCTTAATGGTTCTAGCGGGAATGTATCTGTCACAAAGTTTTTATATGCATCCGCAGTTAAGATGCAGCCAGAAGCTTTAGCATGTCCGCCGCCGCCATATTTACCTGCAATCTCGGAAACATCTACATGATCATGAATAGTACGAAAACCGACTCTTTTGCCGCCTATATTAAGAATAACAATATAGTCTAAATGCGGATATTCTTTGCCCAGTTCATTTCCTAGTTCCGAATGGTAGGATTCTGCATAGACCACGCCAGCATAATAATCATCGATTTTTATTTGTACGAGCTCTCGTCTTTTGCGACGAATATACCGTTCAATTTTATTTTCTTCCATTTCTAATATTTTTTCTTCAAGATCATCAAAAAAGAAATGATCCTTATTCTGAAGCCTTGAAATCATTTTCTCTTCAAATTCACCCATGGAAATAAGAAAGAACAGGGCATTTAATCTTTTTGCCTGCTGGTTATTATTTTTCTCCCAGTCCCATGTATCATATTGTCTGACAAGTTCCACAAACTCTGCTATGCAATCGTTTGGAGCAAGGTATTCATGCAGAACAAGATATTCATATAATAAAGAAGTAGCGGATGTTAAATTTCCTTCTGCATCTTCTACTGATACATATCCCCATGCATGATCATTTAAATGCAGTGCTGTTTTATGATGATCAATTAGCTGCACTTTTCCGCCCTTTTTATAAAAAGCATCAAGTTTTTTTGTATTTTCGTCATTAACAGAAAGATCGGTAATAAATAGAAAGGGGGCATCTTCCTCTTGATGATGAAGGAACTTTTCCACTTCTTGATTTAAGCTGGAAACAGAATTATAACGAACCTCCACTTTCTCTCCAAAAGCGAGTTTTGCTAATATTCCACAGCCAATTCCATCTAAATCATTATGCGATAACAATTTGTACATTTTTTTCACCTCTGCCCAATAGTATAATCTAATATGGAAAAAATAGAACAGGTTGTAACATTTTTCTTCTATTATTTTATCCTACACTTAACGGGCAGTAAAACCCCCACCTCGGGGATGCTGAGAAATCGAGGAAGCTAGGTGTTGAAACTCGCCCGTAAAGATCCGATAAGTTCAACTAACCATCAGTGGGGGATGAACAAAACCCCCACTGATGGAAGGTTCACTTTATAAAATTGTTAGATGGATTTATCGTTTTTCACAAAAAAAGTGTGAAACCGCAGTTTCACACAGACATTCCCAAAACAGACATCACTTTATTTCAATCCACACTTCTTCATCCCCAATAAGGATTTTTTCCATCTGAGCTGATTTTTTTAGGTGAATATCCTTTAAGATTACACCATTATTAATTAGCGTTTGAAAGTCCCGTATCGATTCCATGAAAGCAGCAGATCCTGACAAATATAAATCAATGCGCTGTTCAACAGGCAAGTTTTTTTGTTTTCGCATATCTTGTACTGCTCGAATAAAGTCCCGTACGATTCCTTCTTTCGCTAAGTTTTCCGTGATGCTGGTATCTAAAATAACGGTAAAGTTATTAGTGTTAGCTTCCGCAAATCCTTTATTAGAAACTGTTTTTAGCACGTCTATATCATCAAGTGTTAAAGAAACGGATTCGTGATTATCTAACAGAACCGTAAATATCCCGGTGGTTAGGAAATCCTTTATGTCTTGTGTGGATGCATTGGCTACCTTCTGGTTAACCATTTGAACATTTCGACCTAACTTCGGCCCAGCGTGACGGAAATTTAACTTTAGTTTATGCACAATAAAATCATTAGACGAATTGACCCATTCCAACTCTTTAACATTAAGCTCCTCTTTTATAATATTTTCAAACAAGCGAAGAGAATGTGGGTCGGCAGTATTGCTTACAAGAATTATTTTTGCTAAAGGCTGCTTTGTTTTGAGCTGATGTTGATGGCGAATGCTCCGTCCTAATTCGACTATTTCGAGAACGTTTTGCATTTTCTGTTCCAATTCTATGTTGATTGCAGCATCATTTATTTCCGGATAATCTGTTAAATGTACACTATCTCCTGTTAATGTTAAATAAATATCTTCTGTTGTAAATGGAATAAAAGGAGCAAGCAATTTGGACAATGTTGTTAATAAAGTATAGAGTGTTTGAAAGGCAGCAGCTTTATCATCTGACATTCCTTCACTCCAAAATCGATCTCTATTTCGGCGGATATACCAGTTGCTTACTTCTTCTACTAATTGTCCAGCTAATCTTGCTGCATTTGTTAATTGATATGCGTCCATTTCTTTTTTTATTTGTTTAGTGGTTGTTGCAAGTCGGGAAAGAATCCATTGATCCATTAATGAATAATTGCTGCTTTTTTGTGCTTTAGGATCAAATAGATCAATCTCCGCATAAAGGGAATAAAAATGAAATAAATTTGTAAGTGTATCAACCAGTTTTGATTTTGCTTCTTTCACATTTTTTTCTGCAAATCTTTTTTGATTCCAAGGAGCGCTATCTTCTATAAGTGCCCATCTCAGCGGATCTGCACCATACATCTTTATTAAATGTACTGGATCAAGAGCGTTCCCTTTGCTTTTGGACATTTTTTGACCATGTTGATCTTGTACATGACCTGTTGCTAAAACATTTTTATAAGGAACTTCTCCTTTGTAAAGAATAGATACAGCAAGGAGGGAGTAAAACCATCCTCTTGTTTGGTCGATGCCTTCTACGATAACATCAGCTGGGAACTGTTTTTGAAACAGCTCATCGTTTTCAAAAGGCATATGGTATTGGGCAAAAGGCATGCTGCCGCTGTCAAACCATACATCAATTACTTCTGGTGTCCGATGCATTACTCCTTCACAGGATGGACATTTTAATTTAATTTGGTCCACAAATGGTTTATGAAGCTCTGTCTCTGTTATCGGGGCAGCAGCTAGCGATTGCAGTTCAGCGATGCTTTTTGGAGCATAATCTTTGCTGCAGGATGTACAAACCCAAATATTTAAAGGTGTTCCCCAATAGCGGTTTCTGCTGATATTCCAATCCACTAATCCTTCGAGAAAATTTCCAAACCTGCCGTTTTTTATATGATCAGGGAACCAGTTAACCTCTTGGTTTTTCGCAATAAACTGATCTTTTAAAGCAGTTGTTTTAATAAACCAGCTTTCAGCAGCATAATAAAGCAGAGGAGAATCACATCGCCAGCAAAAAGGGTAAGAATGTTCAAATTTTTCTTTTGAAAATAATAATCCTTTTTCATGCAGCAATTTGATAATATCGACATCGCTATCCTTTACAAATTTTCCAGCAAGTGGTGTTATTTCTTCTTTATATTTTCCTCTCTCATCGACAATGTGGATAAATGATAAACCTTGTTCTTGAACAAGTCGATAGTCATCCTCTCCATAGGCGGGGGCAATATGAACAATCCCGGTACCACTGGTATTTGTTACAAAATTCCCCGATACAATCTTAAGTCCTTTTTCGACAGAGGTAAAATGAAAAGGAGGTTCATAGGCAAGACCGATTAATTCACTTCCTTTTACAGTTTCGAGTATTTCACCTTTCTCTTTTAGCACCGCGCTTACCCTATCTAAAGCAATGATAAAAATATCTTGGTCTACTTTAACTTTTGCATATTCAAGCTGTTCGTTTACTGCAAGGGCAACATTGGCAGGTAATGTCCATGGAGTTGTTGTCCAGCCCAATGCATAAACATTTTCTAGTTCTTTTAGTTTAAATTTAACGGTTGCGCTCAAATCTTTTACATCTTTATATCCTTGTGCCACTTCATGGGAGCTTAGTGATGTTTGGCAGCTTGGGCAATAAGGGGAAACACGATGCCCCTTATATAGCAGCATATTCTCGTGGATAGTGCCGAGAATATGCCAGACGGATTCGATATAATCATTGCTCATTGTCATGTAAGGTTTATCCAGATCAACCCAATAGCCAAGTTCTTGTGTAAACTCCCGCCATTGTTTTTCATATAAAAAAACACTTTCTTTACATTTTTGAATAAATGCTTCCACCCCATATGCTTCAATTTCCTGTTTGCCGGAAATGCCAAGTGCTTTTTCAACACCAAGTTCAACAGGCAAACCATGTGTATCCCATCCAGCTTTTCGTATTACTTGTTTTCCTGTCATAGTTTGATAACGTGCGATAATATCCTTGATTGTTCTGCCAAGTGCATGCCCGACATGAGGGAGCCCATTGGCGGTAGGCGGTCCTTCGTAAAAAACAAAAGAATCGTTATTTTTTCTATTTTGAATGGACTTTTGAAAAACCTTTTCTTTCTCCCAATAGGATAATACTCTTTTTTCTCTGTCGGTGTTTGCTTCCTTTTGCTTTTCCATTATGAAACCTCCTTTAAAAAATAAAAAACACCCGTCCCTATAAAAGGGACGAGTGTATTATCAACAACCCGCGTTACCACCCAAATTCTGCTGCTTTTAAAAAGCAACAGCGCTCTGACAACGTACTATCATACGTGTTCCTTGTAACGGCGGAAACCCGTCAAAGCTTACTGTATTTTCAGCCCTGCATCTCAGAGATGATTTTTCCGTTTCGGATTCCTTGCTGGCTTTCACCATCCTCAGCTCGCTGTAAAGTCATGACCTAACGTACTTTTTCTCTTCATTGATTTGTAATTTTTGGAAATGTTTTATATATAATAGCATTTCTTGAAAAAATCTTCAAGAGAATTTTGCCTATTTTATCCCACTCTTAACGGGCAGTAAGACCCCCACCTCGGGGATGCTGAGAAATTGAGGAAGCTAGGTGTTGAAACTCGCCCGTAAAGGTCCGATAAGTTCAACTAACCATCAGTGGGGGATGAAGAAAACCCCCACTGATGGAAAGGTTCACTTTATTAACAAAGAGAGAAAATGAGCAAAAGCAGCATTTTTAATATTAAATTAATACAATTGTTTTAATAAATTTAGCAGTCTATTTTTCAATTTCTTTTACATAGTGTGCAAGCGCCAGTAATGGAAATATTTTATTGTAGCTTTGATAATAAATATAAAATTGGCTAGGCAGACCAATTCCTGTTGGATATTGAAGATTTCTAGCATTTTTTTCTTGTTTTAAAAGAAATCTTATCCCTTTTGAAACACTTTCACTTTTGATTTCCCCTGCAGCTATCAGCGCATCAATCGCCCATGCAGTTTGTACCGGTGTGCTAAAAGGTAAAGGAATATATTGAAGCTGCTCGCAGCTTCGGCAAGATTCTCCCCAGCCGCCGTCCTTTCTTTGAATTTTTTTTAACCAATTTGCTGCGTTCTCTATACTTTTATCTGTCTTTTGTATTCCTGCAGATATTAGTCCAGTTACCGCTGCCCATGTCCCGTATATGTAACAAACACCCCAGCGGCCATACCAGGAACCATTTTTTTGCTGATTTTCCAGTAGCCATTTTATGCTCCTTTTAATAGAAGAGTGAGATTTATTTAGTTCGGCAAAGTTGCCGAAGTACTCTAAAACTCGTCCGGTTAAGTCGGGTGTGGATGGATCGACAGCTGCATCTTTTGCATTTTCAATTGGAATAAACTGAAGCAGCTCCCAGTTTGTATTCTTTTCGAAAGCTCCCCAACCTCCATCTCCATTTTGCATCGACAATAAATAATTTGCTCCCTTTTGATAAGTTTGATAGATGCTGTTATTATTAGCAGCCAGTTTGGATAAGGCACGAAGAGCGGCTGCTGTATCGTCATTATCCGGATTATTCGTATTTGTGTCAGAAAAACCCCAGCCACCTGGTTTGGTATTTGGGCTATGAACAGCCCAGTCGCCTTTTTTGGTATGCTGTTTTTTAAGCAGATAGGATAGGGAGCGTTGAATCACTGGCTTTTCAACAGATAGTCCTGCTTCTTGCAAAGTATAGCTGATTAATGCAGTGTCCCAAACAGTAGAGGTTGAATTTTCTAAGTGAGCAAATTTGCTATTTTTATTGATTAGTAAAGAGAGTCCATGCATTGCTTTTTGAATAACAGGAGCATTTTTTCTATATCCTATTGCCAGCAGTCCATATATCATAAAAAAAGTAGCGCTGGCATAGCTGTACAATGTACCATCTTCTTCTAAACGGTCTAAAAGATATTTTTCAGCATATCTATATCCAAAATGATGCCAAAAAGCAGGCAGGCTTCCCACTTTTTTTATCTCTTCCCAAATAAAAGATAATGGTGATCGAAAATCTTCTAATTCAGAGAAGGTAGGGTAAAGAGGGGCGCTTCTATCAAATAGTTCGTTTAAATCTGGCGTATTTGCGCATTTTATGGAAAACTTTTTATTCGATGCAAGCAGCATGGGAACAAAATGAATGCGAGCATATGCACTAAGCTGAAAAAAGTTAATGGGTTGGAATGTTGGCAGCAATAAAAATGTCATTGGAATATAGATTGTATTAGACCAAGGGTAAATGCCATTAACCGATAACATCCAGCGAATCATAAAGTGTGCTTTTGCTAACCCGCCGTTTGCTAGAATATAATTTTTTGCTTTTTGCATCTTTGCCTCTCTTTTATTCACATAACCAGAATATAAAAGTGCTGTATAAGCAATAACTGTCGCAGATAAATTGCCATTCTGCTCATCATCATACGCTTGCCAATATCCCTTATCATTTTGGGTAGATCTTAAACTTTCAACTAACGATTGAATATTTTTTTCTTCTTTTTTAACCTCCAGTGTTCTACAAGCAATAATAAAAAAAGCATCTGTAATTAAGCTTCCTTGGAATCGAAATTTCCAGGTTCCATCCACTTGCTGTGTTTCAGTTAATTCATTGATTCGTTTTTCAATTTCTTTTTCAATTTCTTCTTTATTATTCAAACCGCCACCTCATAGTCATCTTTTTTAAAAGGAAAAGTGGTTACGTTTATAGGTATGCGAATGAAGGGCATATTCATGAATGAAATATAAGGAAGGTAAGAATTTTTACTAAATAGGTTGGAAAGAAGGGGGATAGGAAGGAAATGACAGAGGGAAAAAGGTAGTCTTTTACCCTGATAATCCGAGTTTCTTCTATTGTATTATTGTATGTTGTTTAGCAAATTTCGGATATGTGGGCGGTTTATGTCATTGTTTCAAATATAATATTTTATTATGACAAAAGACAAGGGGAGAGTTTCTGCCCATGTCACAGCTTAGTCTGAGGTTTATGCTAATAAATACTTTGTCAAAGCCGAAATAGTTAAATTTTATCCCACTCTTAATGGGCAGTAGGCCCCCCACCTCAAGATGCTGAGAAATCTAGGTGGGGGGCCTACTGCCGTGGGAGGTACACAAACTAATGTCGCTACTTCCTGTGGCAACGTTTGTGTGATCCACATCCTAACCATCAGTGGGGGGAGAACCCCTCCACTGATGAAAGGTACATTTTATAATAAAGGATTTTCATGTTTTATTTTTAATTTGCTCCATCTTTTATCTACTTCATTATTAAAATCATTTAACATTTCGTGATTCTCTTCTTTTAATAAATGCTTGGTTTTTCCCATGAATTTCAACCATTCTGTAAGAGGTACTTTTTTCTCTTTATCCTCTGGATCATAAGTAATCGTTGTTATTCCATTTTCTACTTCATATAGAGGGAAGAAACACGAATTTACAGCCGCTTCTACTATTTTTGTTCCAAAGCGATCCTCTGATTTCCAGTTTAGTGGGCAGGTTACGAGCAGTTTTCCATAAACTGTTCCAACGTTTTGAGCATACCATTGTGCTTTAGCTGCTTTTTTAATTAAATCCTGCGGGAAGGCTTCTGAAGCAGTAAATACATATGGAATGTTGGTTGCAGCCATTATTTGAGCCGTGTCTTTATGATGGAATGCTTTCCCTTTTTGAGCACGGCCAACTCCACTGGTGCTAGTCATATGGCCAATTGGAGTAGAATAAGACATTTGGGAGCCGGTATTCATATAGCCTTCATTGTCGTATTCAAGCATAATTAAGTTATGATTTCTTAATGCAGTTCCAATGGCAGAACCCATTCCGATATCCATACCGCCATCACCTGTAACCATAACAAAAGTGGTGTTGTCTTGAATTTCTATTTCTCCTCGCCGCTGCAATTCCAAAAAGGCTTCAACTGTTCCAGAGAGAGTTGCCGGCCCATTTTGGAATAAATTATGAATCATGGTTTGTTTATGTGAAGTGTGCGGATAGGCAGTTGTGACAACATAGGCACAACCTGTTTGAAATAAAACTACCACATCTCCTTCAATGCCTTTAAAGAATAACTCTAATCCAGTTAAAATTCCGCAGCCTGGGCATGCACCATGTCCTGGAGCCAGCCTTTTTGGCTTAGCGGCAAGAGAGCGAAGTGGCGGTACTTTTACATTCAGCTTGTTGTTTTCTTCGTCTTGTGTAACTTGTATTAATCCTGAATTATAAACATCGCCGTATTGAGGTTCTATAACAGGAGCTAAATCATTTTCCTGCTTGCCTAAATAATGGCCATAATAATCAAATGGCTTCTCTGCATATCCTTTATCTACTGCATCAAGAGTCATGTGGAAAAATTCTTCTGCATCATCTGCATAAAAATCTTTTCCGCCTAAACCAAAAACTCTGCTTAAAACGATTGTTTCATTGTTTTTATCTTCTTGGATAGCCGACTTTACTTCATGGGTTAAGTTTGGTCCATTACCGCCATACGAATCTGCACGTTCTCCAACTAATAAAGCTTTTACATTTCGCAATGCGGTTCTAACTTCTTCAGATGGGAACGGACGGATAATATTCGGACTGATAACACCTGCTTTAATTCCTTTTTTACGTAAACGATCTACTACATCTTTTGCTGTTTCAGCAGCCGAATTAAGAAGGAATAAAGCAACTTCTGCATCTTCCATCATATAAAGATCTAAGATTGGATAAGAACGGCCAGACATTTTTTCAAATTCTTTCGAGATTTCGGCGAAAACCTCTTTTGCCTGATACATTGCTTCTGATTGCTGAAAATGGTTGTTCAGCAAGTCGTCTCCGTTCATATGGGCACCAATTGTTACCGGCTTTTTCACATCACGAATTGCTGGATAGTCAGTTGGGCATGGACCAACAAAGTCTTGTACGACTTTTTTCTCTTTGAAATAATTTACTTTTCTCTTTTGATGAGAAGTAAAAAATCCATCATATGCAACAATAACCGGCAATCGAACTTTTGCGTGCTCAGCAATTTTTAATGCCATAATGTTTAAGTCATAAACTGCCTGCGGAGTTCTTGCTGTTATAATAACCCAACCTGTATTTAAGGCATAATATAAATCAGAATGATCACCGCGAATATCGAGTGGTCCGCTAATAGCACGTGTAACAAGGTTTAGTACCATTGGAAAGCGTGTTCCTGATTGAACTGGCATTTGTTCCAGCATATACATAAAGCCATTGGCACTTGTAGCATTAATGACACGAGCTCCTGTAGCCGCCGCCCCGTAGCATATACCAGCAGAGCCGTGTTCTCCATCTGCTGGAATCAGTTTAATATCATGTTCACCCCTTGTTTTCATTTGGTCCAGATATTGTGCGACTTCTGTTGATGGAGTAATAGGAAAGTAACCCATGATATGGTAGTTGATTTGGGCTGCGGCCATTGCAGCCATTTCATTTCCAGATTCAAATGTTGTTACTTGTACTGGAGCATTTTTAATAAGCAAATCATTTTCTAAAACGGACATTATAAACCACCTCCAGTAGTTATAAAAGGAAACTCTTGTTTGACCTGATTAGCTTCTGCAAATCCTTCTGTTTCACGGACGGAACTAAGTGCGCTTGTAGGGCATGCTTCAAGGCATTTTAAACAACCCTTACAGTATTGGTAATCTATTCCTTTAAGAGACATAATAGTACGTCCCTTTTTATTAACTTTTTTATCCCAAACAAAGCAAAGGTCAGGACAAACAGCATCACAGGAGGCACAGCTTATACAGCTATCTTTGTCAAATTTCGGTAAAAAACCTTGACGAGATCCACCTAAATCTTTCACAAGACTATTCCCTTGTGCGGTTATCACACCGCCAATTGTCTGTGTATCATATCCAAGAGTTGAACGCGGGCGTAAAAATAAATTTGTGTGAGCATCTTGAGGAGTTTCATAGGTTTTAAATTTCACTTCGTCATAGCCTCTATCAAATGTTCGAATATTCGATTCGACAAGGTGAGGATATTTCTTTTCAAACGTCTTTCTTATTACATTTCGCATGGCATCAGGATCAAGAAAATCGCAAATCCGAAATAAGGCACCTAGCATAGCTGTGTTAACCTTCGTTTTTTCCTTTACTGCGATTTGAAGAGCATCAACAATGGCAAGCTTTCCATACTCGAGATGAAGGTCTCTTTTGACATCATCAAAATCCCTTGATGAGTTGACTAATATCGTTCCATTTGGATTGAAGCCGCTTGTAACATTTACAGATTTATATAATGCTTCATGGAAGACCCCGATAACATGAGGTTCCTCAATTGGGCTGTGTGCCCGAATTTCTGTTTCCGGATCACAAAAACGGATAAAGCTTTTTACTGGCGAACCTTTTTTTTCAGATCCATAGGAAGAAAAATTTGCTCCATTTAAACCTAGGCCAAGCACACCTGATTCAGCCAGCATTTTTCCTGCAAGGTTTGCACCTAAGCCACCTATTGATTCTAATCGAATTTCAAAAAAGCCGAGTTCATTTTTAGTCGGTAATATAGACATTGAACTCCCCCCTCATAGCATAATTTTGCATTGATTGAACGGTAGTTTAAAAATTTTAAAATATTCACAAAAAAAGACAGAAAATTTAAAAAACTGTTCATGATTTTTATTCTAATAGATAAAGCAATTTATAGCTGTGACAAATATCGTAACTTTCCATGGTTGAAATAACATTTTTTTGAAATTGGGTCGATAAGTGGCAAAAAATTGAACAAAAAAAGCCAACAGCCATAAAATAGGAGTCAGCTTTTGTTTATCCCACTCTTAACGGGCAGTAAGACCCCCACCTCGGGGATGCCGAGAAATCGAGGAAGCTAGGTGGGGGATAACTGCCCGTAAAGATCCGATAAGTGCAACTAACCATCAGTGGGGGATGAGGAAAAACCCCCACTAATGGAAGTTTACTTTATTTATTGTTCAAAAACGATTTTACCTGTTTCTTCTACATCGTATCCAACAGCTTTTAATTCACTTTTTAGTTCCTCTGATTCTATTATTTCTTTTATCATCTGAATGAGTTCTTTATTTTTTTCTGATTTCAGAATAACTAAATCATAGTTTTCAGTTATAAGTGGAATAAAATCAACTCCAGCTGTGTAGGATGTTTTTTCAATTCCTATCCCAATGTCAGCTTTTCCTTGGCTGATGCCTGCTGCCACGCTATAATGACTCATGCATTCTTGATTATAGCCAATTACGTCCTTTTTCTTTATTTGATGCAGTCTTAATTGCTCATCCAGCAATATTCGCGCACCAGAACCGATTTCTCTATTTAAAATCTTTATGTCATGCCGCTTTAAATCGTTCCACCCTTTAATATTTTTGGGATTTCCACTTTCAATATAAAAACCTGCTTGTCTGTTGATATAGCGGATAACAATAAAGGAATGGCTGACAAGCAGTTTTTTTATATAGGGAATATTATACGTATTTGTATCTCCATCAAATAGGTGGGTGCTTACTATATCTGCTAATCCTTTATACATAGCTAATAGTCCATTTAGGCTGCCAATATAGGAGCGAAGCGGCCTGTAAGCTTTTCCTTTTGCTTCAAAATGTTTTGCCAATATATCCAGGGAACTATCTTGACCGCTGATTATGATCGAACGGTAATTGGCAAAAGGATCATAAAAAGCAGGCGCTGCATTAGTAGTCGTTTGAGCTGCAGCAGCTTGATCATTTTCTAGAGGATCTATAAGAGTTTCTTTTGCATTTTTTTTGAAAGTTTCCAAGTCTGCAGCATCTACCCGCATCTGTCTGCCTACTCGATAAGCTTTGATTTTCCCTTTTTTTATCAGGTCATAAACGGTTAATTTGGACACCTTTAAAATATCGGCAATCTCTTCAGTTGTAAAGGATTCATTATGATTCATTCATTAATCCCCCAAAAAAGTTTTTTGAATTTTTTTTCATTTTACCATTTACTATCTTCCCAATCACATTTATAATCGCCTTAACTAATTATATTTAAGTATAACTAATTATATTTGTTATCGATTTTGATTAAATAATTATTATGTTTAGTTATATTTAATTATAATTAATATGATTTAAGGGGGGAAAGAAATGAGAAGAAATGTAATAATGGCTTTTTTATTTAGTTTTATTTTAGTTGTATTAGCTGCATGCGGGGCAAATGAAAAACAAACATCGAAAGAACAAAAAAAAGAATCCGCCCCAAAAACAGTTGAATTAAATATTTCTGCTGCTGCTAGTTTAACAGATGCAATGGGAGATTTACAAAAAACATTTCAAAAAACACATTCAAATGTAAAATTTACTAATAATTTTGGAAGCTCTGGGAATTTAGCTCAGCAAATTCAACAAGGTGCTCCTGCAGACATTTTTCTATCAGCAGACCAAAAATGGATGAATACATTGTCTGACAGCAAGCTTATTCGTACAGATACAAGAAAAGACTTTTCAGGAAATAAAATTGTTTTAATCACTGGGAAGGACAGCAAAATTGATATTAAGTCATTTAATGATTTAAATGCAAGTAAAATTGGACAAGTTGCAATCGGTGATCCAAAAAGTGTGCCGGCGGGAACTTATACAAAAGAATCGCTAGAAAAAATCAACAAATGGAAAGACTTGGAAAGTCACTTTGTTTTTGGAAGTGATGTTGTACAAACCTTAACATATGTGGAATCTGGAAATACTGATATAGGTTTTGTTTACTCCAGTGATGCTGCTTTATCTGATAAAGTAAAAGTCTTGGCAGAAGCAGATTCTTCATGGCATAAGCCTATTATTTATCCGGCTGCAGTTACAAGCGATTCAAAAAATCCAAAGGAAGCAGCAGAATTTGTAGACTTTTTATTAACAGATGAAGCACAGAGCATTTTAAGCAAATATGGATTTGAAAAACAATAAAAATCTAAATAAAATTGGTTTGAAAGTCAGATATTTGGAAAATAGAGTGAGATACAGGGGGCAATAGCATATGAATTATACACCTCTATTTTTGTCATTAAAAATTGCCAGTATTGCAACCTGCATCGTTTTTATACTAGGAATTATTTTAGCCAAGAGTATAGTGCAAAAGGATTTTTTTGGAAAAAGTGTTTTAGAAGCAGTAATACTGCTTCCAATGGTTTTGCCACCTACAGTTGTTGGATTTGCCATTCTTTATTTCTTTGGCAAAAACGGGCTGATTGGAAAGCTGCTTTTAGACTGGTTTAATTTTCAAATTGTGTTTACATGGATTGGAGCTGTGATTGCATCCATAGTAGTTTCCTTTCCGCTTATGTATCAAAGTGCTTCAGCAGCTTTCCAAAATTATTCAAAAAACTTAGAAAATGCGGCTTTAACGATGGGAGCATCAAAATGGAGAGTGTTTTGGACAGTTTCCTTTCCCCTTGCATGGCCGGGATTGCTTGCAGGATTAGTATTAACATTTGCTAGATCATTAGGAGAATTTGGAGCAACCTTAATGATAGCTGGTTTTATTCCAGGAAAAACAGACACTATTCCACTTACCATCTATTTTGCTGTTCAATCTGGAAATGCATCTATGGCAAATTATTGGGTAGTAATTCTCATAATACTAGGTTTTTGTGCGATAATTTGGCTGAACTGGTGGAGTAGAAAAAATATGTTGAAGTATAAAAGTGAAAAGTGAGAAGAAAGGAGAATAGCTGATGCTTTTTATGCAGATAAAAAAACGTCTTCCACATTTCACAATGGATATCGAATTAACAGCAGATAATTGCATTATCATTCTTTTCGGCAAGTCAGGTTCAGGCAAAACAACCATTTTGAATTGTATCGCTGGATTAGATCATCCTGATGAAGGAGTCATTAAGTTAAATGATTCTATATTTTTTAAAACAAATGAAAAACCTCTGAAAATACAAAAAAGAAATATTGGCTACTTATTTCAAGATTTTGCTTTGTTTCCACATATGACAGTCAAAAAAAATATTCGCTATGCTATGAAGAACCAGGAATTGATGGACCATCTTGTTCAAGTAATTGGAATTGACCACTTACTGGACAAATATCCCAATCAAATATCGGGCGGAGAGAAACAACGAGTTGGACTAGCAAGGGCGCTTGCAGCTCAACCTAAAATTCTTTTGCTCGACGAACCATTCTCCAGCTTGGATCAACAAACAAAAAGCGAATGCTATATGGAGCTGTTGAGATTGCATAATATGTGGAAAATACCAATTGTCATGGTTACTCATGATTATGAAGAAGCAAAAAAATTGGGGAATCAAATATTGCATGTAAAACAAGGAATGATCATTGATAGAGAGTATTTTCAAAAAGCTAATGGAGGAAAAGCTGGTCTATAGAAATGTATAATCCAATGTTGTAAGCATCTAATTTTTTGATGATTGCAACATTGGTTTTTTTTATTTGAGTAAAACACTCGAGATTTTTGTCTTTTTGTAGGTATTTTCACCTAAAAAAGAAGTAATTGTTACAATTTATTGAATAAAATGAGGGGTTAAAAGCGTTTTCTTAAAAATTGTATGTTAAATTATCTGACAATTGTATTGAATAAAAAAATCACAAAAAATATTATCAAGGTATCAACTAAGAATTCCAAATAATGACATTAGTAATGCTGCCATGTTGGAAACCTCCTAGCAATATATAAAAAGTAGGAGTGTGATTAGATCAAAAAATAGTTGAAAAATGATAAGAAAATGCATTCGTGAGTAGAAAAAACCTTATTTTCAGGGAGGGAGAGAGTGTGAAGACGATTAATCAAGACCTAGAAGATCGAATTGCCCGTCACCCTTGCTATAGTGAGGATGCTCATCACTATTTTGCACGTATGCATGTGCCTGTTGCGCCGGCCTGCAATATTCAATGTAATTATTGTAGCCGTAAATTTGATTGTGCAAACGAAAGCAGACCGGGTGTAGTAAGCGAAGTATTAAAGCCAGAAGAAGCAGTAAAAAAGGTTTTGGTCGTTGCAGGAGAAATACAGCAAACTTCCGTTATTGGTATTGCTGGACCTGGTGATCCTTTAGCAAATCCACAAAAAACGTTTGATACTTTTCGTGGAGTTGCAGAACAAGCTCCTGATCTCAAATTATGTTTAAGTACAAATGGATTACGCCTATTGGAATTTGTAGATACCATACATGAGTTAAATATTGATCATGTTACGATTACAATCAATGCGGTAAATCCATTAATTGGGCAGCATGTTTATTCGTGGATATTTTATGAGGGTAAACGTTATAAAGGGTTAGAGGCAGCGGAGATTCTGATTAATAACCAGTTAAAAGGACTAGAAGCATTAACAGAACGTGGAATTTTATGTAAGGTTAATACTGTTTTGATACCAGGTGTAAATGACCATCACGTGGAAGAAATATCAAAGGCTATTAAGGAAAGAGGTGCCTTTGTTCATAACATTATGCCTTTAATTGTTACTCCAGATACTGTTTTTGAAAAAAATGGCATCAGAAATCCAACTGCTAAAGAAGTACAGCAAGTTCAGGAAAAGTGCTCAGGAAGCTTGAAAATGATGAAGCATTGCAGACAATGCCGTGCTGATGCTATCGGTCTACTGGGGGAAGATAGAAGTGCAGAATTTTCGAAAGAAAAGATAATGGATCTTCCTGTTCATTATGATGGAGAAGCTAGGAAGCAATTTCAGGATGAGCTTGAAAAGAAAGTGAAGCAAAACAAGAAAAAGAAACAGGAAAAAGCAGCTAAAATAAGAAATGAAATCACAACTTCTTCTCCAGGAATAAGAATGGCAGTCACTACTCGTGGAAATGCAAGAGTAAACTTGCATTTTGGGCATGCAAAAGAGTTTTTAATATTTGATGTTCAAAATGATTCTATTAATTTTATAGGTGTAAGAAAGGTTCAATCCTATTGTATAGGAAAAGTGAACTGTGGGACGAATAAAGGTCCTATTTTAGCAGAAACAGCAGAAATATTAAAAGATTGCCAGATGTTATTAAGCTCTGGAATCGGTGAAACACCGAAAAAATATTTATTGGATAGAGGCATTGTTCCTTTTGTTAAGTCTGGTAATATTGAAGAACTTCTTTATGAAAGCAGTAAATTTTACCGATATATGAATAGTTCAGAACCAATTTTCAGTTAAAAATTCTAAAAATTGAAAAAACTTGAGGGGGAAAAATAAATGCGTCAAATAGCTTTTTATGGTAAAGGTGGAATTGGAAAATCAACAACATCTCAAAATACTTTGGCTCAATTAGCTACAAAATTCGGTCAAAAAGTCATGATTGTAGGTTGTGACCCGAAAGCAGATTCAACACGTTTAATTTTAAATACAAAAGCACAAAGCACCGTATTAGAACTAGCTGCTAAAATGGGTACAGTCGAAGATTTAGAGTTAGAGGATGTATTAGACACAGGATATGGAGATATTTTATGTGTTGAATCAGGTGGACCTGAGCCGGGAGTAGGTTGTGCTGGTCGTGGGATTATTACTTCTATCAACTTTCTTGAAGAAGAGGGTGCATATGAAGGCTTAGATTTTGTTTCTTATGATGTATTAGGGGATGTTGTTTGTGGTGGATTTGCGATGCCGATTCGTGAAAAAAAGGCAGAAGAAATCTACATTGTATGTTCAGGTGAAATGATGGCAATGTACGCCGCCAACAATATTGCCCGTGGAATTTTAAAATATGCAAATAGCGGTGGAGTGCGTTTAGGTGGCTTAATTTGTAACAGCCGTAATACAGACCGAGAAGCAGAGCTTATTTCCGAGCTAGCGCGCCGACTAAATACACAAATGATTCACTATGTACCAAGAAATAACGTAGTACAACATGCTGAATTACGCAAACAAACTGTTGCTCAATATAAACCAGAAGATCCACAAGCAAAAGAGTATGAAATGTTAGCTCAAAAGATTCTTGAAAATAAAATGTTAACTATTCCAACTCCAATTGAAATGGAAGAGTTAGAAGAACTATTAATGGAGTTTGGTGTTATAGAAGATGACGAAACTCAAATTAAAAAATTAGAAGAAAAAGAAGCAACTGCTAAATAAATTATATTATCCAACATGGAGGTGATATGAATTGAGTACAAAAGAAATTACTGATAAACAGCAAATCATTGAGGAATTGCTAGAAGTCTATCCAGAAAGAACAAAAAAATTTAAAAAGAAACATTTCCAAGTAGTAGAGGAAGAAAATATTGAAAATGGAAAATGTTCCGTTAAGTCCAATATTAAATCACGTCCAGGTGTTATGACTATTAGAGGTTGTGCTTATGCAGGGTCAAAAGGGGTTGTTTGGGGACCTATAAAAGATATGATTCACATAAGCCATGGTCCGGTAGGGTGCGGACAATATAGTTGGGGGACTAGACGAAACTATGCGAATGGAACGCTGGGCGTCAATAATTTCACTGCTATGCAAGTGACAAGTGATTTTCAAGAACGCGATATTGTCTTCGGTGGAGATAAAAAGCTAGAAGCATTATGTAAAGAAGTGAAAGAAATGTTCCCATTAGCAAAAGGCATTTCCATTCAATCGGAGTGTCCAGTAGGTTTAATTGGGGATGATATTGAAGCTGTTGGCAAAAAAATGACCAAAGAACTTGGCATTCCTGTTATACCGGTTCGTTGCGAAGGATTCCGGGGAGTCAGCCAGTCTTTAGGTCACCATATTGCTAATGATACCATACGTGACCATGTTATGGGAACTCGTGAGCTTGAAGAATGTGGACCATACGATGTAGCAATAATTGGCGATTATAATATTGGTGGAGACGCATGGGCATCTCGTATTTTATTAGAGGAAATTGGCTTAAGAGTAATTGCTCAATGGTCCGGGGATGGTTCCATCAATGAATTGGGGATTACACATAAATCTAAATTGAATTTAATCCATTGTTACCGTTCAATGAACTACATGGCAAAAACAATGGAAGCAGAATATGGTATTCCTTGGATGGAGTATAATTTCTTTGGTCCAACGAAAACAATTGAAAGTTTACGTGCTATTGCAGCTCATTTTGATGAAACAATACAGGCTAATGCTGAAAGAGTGATTGCAGCATATCAAGCAGAAATGGATGAAATTATCCAAAAGTACCGTCCACGTTTAGAAGGGAAAAAAGTAATGCTCATTATTGGAGGATTACGTGCTAGACACACTATTGGCGCATATGAAGATCTTGGAATGAAAATTGTCGCTACTGGATATGAATTTGCTCATAAAGATGATTATGAAAAAACTATTACCGAGTTAAAAGAAGGTACGATTCTTTATGATGATCCAGGTGCATATGATGTAGAATTTTTATCTGATAAATTGGATATTGATTTAATGGGTGCAGGTGTTAAAGAAAAATATGTATACCATAAATTAGGTGTTCCGTTTAGACAGATGCATTCATGGGATTATAGTGGACCATATCATGGCTTTGACGGTTTCAAAGTATTTGCACAAGATATGGATACAGCAATTAATAGTCCGGTTTGGGGCTTAATGAAGGCACCATTTTAAGATGAAAAGGGGGGAAAAAGATGACAAAAAAAATTGAGATTAAAGACCATAATACATTATTTCAAGCAGAAAAATATGTAAAACAAGCAGAAGGGAAAAAAGTTTTTGAGGTTGCTTGTTCTGCACAAGAGGTTGACGAAACCATTGATTTTCTAAAAACAGAGGAATATAAAGAGAAGAACTTCAATCGGGAGGCAGCTACGATAAATCCTGCTAAAGCATGCCAACCGCTAGGAGCAGTTCTGGCTGGATTAGGGTTTGAAGGAACACTTCCATTTGTACATGGTTCACAAGGGTGTGTAGCATATTTCCGCAGTCATTTTGCTCGTCACTTTAAAGAACCAGTACCTGCAGTATCATCATCTATGACGGAAGATGGAGCAGTATTTGGAGGAATGAGAAATTTAATAGAAGGATTAGAAAATAGTACTTCATTATATAAACCAAAAATGGTAGCAGTAAGTACGACTTGTATGGCAGAAGTTATTGGAGATGACTTAGGTGCCTTTATTGAAAATGCTCGTATTGACGGAGCAATTGATCAGGACTTTCCTGTTCCATATGCAAATACTCCAAGTTTTGTTGGATCACATTTAACTGGGTATGATGCAATGATGCGTTCTATATTATCGTATCTTTCGGAAAAGAATGGGGATTTATCATATAAAGTACCAACTGACAAATTAAATATTATTGCTGGTTTTGATACCTATACAGGAAACTTTGCAGAATTAAAAAGAATTCTTGGATTAATGGATGTTGATTATACTATTCTAGGAGATCATAGCGGCAATTTAGATTCTCCTGCAAATGGAGAATACAATTATTATTATGGCGGAACAAAATTAGAAGATGTGGCACAAGCCCCTAATGCTAATGCTACTCTGCTTTTGCAAAAATATTCCACGAAAAAAACAGTGAAATATATTAGTAAAAAGTGGAAGCAAGATACAATCGAGATGTCTACTCCGGTTGGTATTAAAAATACAGATCTATTGCTAAAAAATATTAAAGAAGTAACTGGAAAGGATATTCCACAAGAGCTGAAAGACGAACGTGGCCGTGTAGTAGATGCATTAACAGACTCGCATCCATATTTACATGGAAAACGAGTGGCAATTGCTGGAGATCCGGATTTATTATTAGGATTAATTTCTTTCTGTTTAGAAGTAGGAATTGAGCCTGTGCATATAGTTTGTACAAACGGAGACAAGAATTTTGTTGAAGAAGCAGAAGCGCTTCTAAAAACAAGTCCATATGGAATAGAAGGAAAAGTTCATATTGGCAAAGATTTATGGCATATGCGTTCCTTGTTATTGACAGAACCAGTTGATTTTGCGATTGGCAGCACACATATGAAATATTGTGCAAAAGACGCTGGTATTCCTTTGGTTCGTGTTGGCTTCCCGATTTTTGACCGTCATCATATGCACCGTTATCCGATTATTGGATATCAAGGTACATTAAACTTATTAACATTAATAGTAAATACTTTATTACAGCAATTAGATGATGAAGCACCAGATCATAGCTTCGATGCCGTTAGATAAATAGAAGTATTCGGTGCCAGTATCATGGGATAGGATACAAAATAGGTAGTCAGTGGGGATTAATAATTCCTCACTGACTATTAGTTTACGAAGGTGGTGGAGATGTGAAAAATTATGTGATGGATGCATTACAAGAACCTGCATGTGAACACAATGCTTCAAAAACAGATCGTAATAAAGGATGCGCTAGACCAAAGCCAGGGGAAGCTGCCGGAGGCTGTTCTTTTGACGGAGCGCAAATAACTTTATTGCCGATTGTAGATGCAGCTCATCTCGTTCATGGTCCGATTGCCTGTGGGGGAAACAGCTGGGAAGCAAGAGGAAGTTTAAGTTCGGGGTCTCACTTATATCAATATGGGTTAACAACTGATTTGAATGAGCAGCATATTATTTTTGGCGGAGAAAAACAATTACGAGAGTCTATTCAAGAGATTGTAAAAAGATTTAATCCTCCTGCTGTCTTTGTCTATTCAACTTGTATCACAGCTTTAATAGGAGTAGATTTAGATGCTATTTGCCGTAGTGAAACAGAAAAATTGGGGGTTTCTGTTATCCCAGTTAACAGTCCTGGATTTATTGGCAGCAAAAATCTTGGAAACAGATTAGCTGGAGAAGCTTTACTGAAATATGTCATTGGAACTGGATTGCCGCCAGTAGAGACAAAATGGGATATTAATTTGATCGGAGAATATAATATTGCCGGTGAGATGTGGGATATTAAAGTATTGTTTGATCATGTTGGCATCAACATTTTATCAAGAATTACAGGGGATGGAAGGTTTAATGAAATTCGATGGGCGCATAGGGCCAAAGTTAATATGGTTGTATGCAGCCGAGCTTTAATAAATATGGCGCGAAAAATGGAAGAGAACTATGAAATTCCTTTTTTTGAAGGATCCTTCTATGGAGCGAAGGAAACGACACTTTCATTAAAGACAATTGCCTTTTTATTAAATGATAAAGAACTCATTAATCGTGTTCATCATTTTACAAAAGAGGAAGAAGAAAAACTAGATAGTGAGCTTCTCCACTATAGGAAGAAATTAAGTGGAAAACGGGCCATTCTTTATACAGGCGGTGTTAAAAGCTGGTCTATTATTACAGCATTGCAGGAGCTTGGGATTGAAGTAGTAGGCGTGGGGACTAATAAAAGTACAAGTGAAGATATTGCTAGAATAAGACAACGTGTTGGAAAGAACGTGGAATTAATAGAGTCAGGTGGGGCAAAGAGAATATTGCAAACATTTCGGAAAGAGAAGGCAGATATAATCATTGCTGGTGGACGAAATATGTATGTGGCGTTAAAAGAAAATATTCCATTTATTGATATCAATCAAGAGAGACATCATGCTTATGCGGGATATGTTGGATTAAAAAGGTTGGCAGAGCAGCTTGCTTATACATTAGAAAATCCGATTTGGGAAAAGATTCAAATGCAGCCCCCATGGAAGGAGCTATAGAGTTATGGTTATTTTAAAAAAGGAAAAAAAATTAGCCATAAACCCTTTAAAAGTCAGTCAAACCTTAGGTGGGGTATTGGCTTTGCAAGGATTCTTCCGGGCAATCCCGATTGTACATGGTTCACAAGGATGCGCTGCTTTTATTAAAGCACTAATGACGCAGCATTATCGAGAGCCTATCTCTATTCAAACAACTGCATTACAAGAAATGAATATTATTTTTGGTGCTGACCAGAGCATGGTGGAAGCATTAGATGTAGTGATAGAAAAGCACGACCCATCAATTGTAGGAGTTTTAAGCACAGGTTTAACAGAAACTGCTGGTGATGATATAAACGGAAACGTAAAAAGCTATTTAAAAGAGTTTGGCCCATCAAATTGCCTTGTATTCCCGGTTGCTTTGCCCGATTTTGAAGGATCATTAGAGTCTGGATATCGGTTAACCGTAGAAGCTGTAGTAAAGGAAGTAATAAAGAATGTAATAGGGAACCAGCACCTAAAAAAGATAAAAAACCAAATAAATTTAATTCCAGGTCCTCATTTAACTCCTGGAGATGTAATGGAAATAAAAAGGATTCTAGCTTCTTTTGGATTACATGTCATCACAGTCCCTGATTTATCAACATCCCTTGCAGGTACTCTTTCTAAGGGGTATTCTCCTTTATCTCAAGGAGGAGTAACATTGGATAATTTAAAGCAAATGATTTCTTCAGAATTTACGATTGCAATAGGAGCAAGCATGGAGCAAGCTGCACAGATTTTAGAAGAGTCTGCTGGAATTCCTTATCGACTATTTGCTAGTTTATCTGGATTAGAAGCAAATGATGAATTTTTTTCTTTTATACAAACACTTAGTGGGAAACCTGTTTCTCCATTTTATCGCTGGGAAAGGGATAATTTAGTGGATTGTTTATTAGACGCACATTTTAATTTTTTGGGAAAAAAAATTGTTGCAGCCTTGGAGCCGGATCATCTTTACGCCATGATCAGTATTTGTAAGGAGCTAGGGGTAGAGTTCTCTGGTTTAGTTACAACCGTTTCAACCGCTTTGCTGTCCGAGATGGAAGAAGAAATAATAATAGGTGACTTGGATGATTTAGAAACAATGGCACCAGGGGCTGGTTTATGGATCAGCAATTCCCATGGAGAGCAAGGAGCAAGCAGACTGAATATTCCCTTTATGCCAGTGGGATTCCCAATTTTCCATCAAGTTGGCAGCCCGTTATTAACTAGCGTTGGATATAGAGGGACAACCGAAATAGTAATAAAAATGGCAAATTTAATTAAATAGAAGAGGAAGTGGCAAGGATGATTAAAGTGGCATTTGCTACAGAAGATGGGGTACATGTAAATATGCATTTTGGCTATTGCGAAGCGTTTGATGTTTATGAAGTTACAAAAGAAAAATACGAAAAGCTGGCAACAAGGGTGATAAATGACAATGAAGATAATAATGAAAGTGACAGAATTGAAGAAAGGCTGAATTTAGTTATTGATTGTACGCTTTTATTTATTAATCAAATTGGTCCTACTGCTGCAGCCCGTGTTACAAGAAGTAAAATTATGCCGGTAAAAGTACAAGAAGGAACGCTAATACAAGAACAATTAGATCGATTAATCATGATGCTTCAATCAAATCCACCATTATGGCTGGCAAAAGCAATGAATAATAAGGTAGAAAAAGCACGTACATTATAATCAGATTAGATGGGGAGGAGCGGGGCATGAATACAGTACTTCATCAAAAGGAAAATTCGGATGTTTATTATCGTTATAGCAGACAATTGAAGCTTTTAGGAAAAGAAGGACAGCAAAAATTAAAAAATGCAACAGTTTTTATTGCTGGAATTGGCGGCCTAGGAGGAACGACAGCTATTTATTTAGCTGCTGCAGGGATTGGAAAACTAATCATCGCACATGAAGGAAATATCGTACTGCCCGATCTTAACCGACAGATATTAATGGATAGCGAAAAAATTGGATCCGAACGCATCCCTTGTGCAATCGAGAGCTTAAAACGCATTAATCCAAATGTGGAAGTTGAAGCATATCCACGAAAAATTACTTATCAATCATCTTATCCATTAGTGGAAGCTGCAGATGTTGTAGTGGATGCACGTTATGATTTTCCTGAAAGATATGCATTAAACCAGCTTTGTGTAGATATAGGCAAGCCAATGGTCGAGTCGGCTATGTCAGGATTTGAGATTTCACTGACAACGATTAAACCTAATGAAACAGCATGCTTAGCTTGTATTTTTCCTGAAAGAGATAAAAACTGGGAGCCGCTAGGTTTTCCAGTATTAGGTGCAACATCAGGAATTGCAGGCTGTTTGGCTGCAATTGAGGTTGCAAAAATTGTAACTGGCATAGGGGAACCATATTACAATAAATTATTTCGGTTTGATTCCTTGCGGTTTCATTCTAATGTGTTTTCGTTAAAACGAAATCCCACATGTAAGCATTGTTCTACAAAAAGGGGGGAAGAGCAATAGTGAAAAATCCATTAAAGGAATTATATGATGCTGAAGATTTTTTTGATTTTTTCCATGTACCATATCATCCTGAAATTCTAAATGTGTCTCGAATGCATATTCTTAAAACATTTCGAACTTATTTGCAAGAAAAGGGATACCTTGAAGCCGATTCCACGGACAAGGAAGTTTGGAATGTACAACGTGCTCTGCTAATTAGGGCATATCGCGAATTTGTAAAGCCTACTCCAATGAGACAGAAATTTTTCCCAACATTTTATCAAAAAAATGGAACGTTTTATGCTTTTGATCAAATAAAAACAAGGAGCTGATCCATTATGCAAATAACGGAAGAGGCAGCAAAAAAAATCTTGGAGCTTATGGAGAAGCAAGATAAACGAGATATGGGACTTCGAATTATTGCTATGTCTGCAGAAGAGGGAGTTGATTTACAGGTCTATTGGGAAAAGGAAGGAGCACCTACGGATAAAATCATCCAACAAGAGGGGGTGAAAATATTTGTAGATAGTGAATCTGATAAGTTTTTAGAAGAGATGACTATTTTTTATACAGTGCAGGATGATAAAGAGGGACTTTTCATTATGAATGCCATTTCAGATTGTTCTAGCTGTTCTACCGTATGTTTCTAATAATTATCCATTAATGAGAGGGGGGACAAGAAGTGGAGTATATTCGATTTTGTGATACAACATTAAGAGATGGGGAACAGGCTGCGGGTGTTGTGTTTACTGCGGATGAAAAGAGAAAGATTGCGAGATTACTAGCAGAAGCAAGAGTAGAGCAAGCAGAAGTTGGAATACCAGCAATGGGAAAAGGAGAGCAAGAAGTAATCCACTCCATTGTTGATATGAACTTGCCAATACAATTAATCGCATGGAATCGTGCATTAAAACAAGATATAGATGCCTCTAGACATGCTGGAATCAATTGGGTTCATATTTCCATCCCAGCCTCTGATATCCAAATGTACCACAAATTACGATTAAACAGGCAAGAAATAACCTCGCTCATTCAACATGCTGTGGCTTATGCAAAATCATTTAATTTGCATGTTTCCGTTGGTTTTGAAGATGCTTCACGGGCCAGTCTTTCTTTTTTAATAGAGTTAATAAATACTTTATATAAAGAGGGTGTAATACGTTTCCGTTATGCAGATACAGTATCTGTATTAAATCCAATAACAGCACAAGCAAATATTCAAAAAATAATTAAGGAATGTCCAGCGGATATGGAATTAGAGATACATTGCCATAATGATTTTGGTTTGGCTACTGCTAATACTCTTTCAGGTCTTTTTGCAGGGGCAAAGTGGGCGAGTACCACTATATGCGGAATAGGAGAAAGGGCAGGCAATGCTCCTTTTGAAGAGGTGGCAATGGGATGGCGTCATCTTTATAATGGAAAGTTAAATGTGGATACTACTCAATTTCATAGAATGGCAGAAGTGGTGAGCAAAGCATCTGGTAGAGAGATTTCGGATGATAAACCAATTATAGGATCAAAGGTTTTTACTCATGAATCAGGAATACATGTGGATGGACTCCTTAAACATAGTGATACTTACCAAACCTTTGACCCGAAAGAAGTGGGGCGTACCCATCATTTTATTTTAGGAAAGCA
This sequence comes from Niallia sp. 03133, assembly GCF_052663225.1. Taxonomy (NCBI): domain Bacteria; kingdom Bacillati; phylum Bacillota; class Bacilli; order Caryophanales; family Bacillaceae; genus Niallia; species Niallia sp. 03133. The sequence goes on along the minus strand of NZ_JBQTCY010000009.1, from coordinate 132,736 downwards.
TTCTGGTTTTACATCTATTGCTTATTTTTTGCAAAAGGAAGGAATTCATATAAATAAGCAGCAAGGACAAGATTTAGTAGATTATGTCCGCCTTTTGACAAGTGAAACAAAAAAATCCGTTAATGTATCAGAGCTGAAAAAATTTTTAAGCCAATTAAATACATAGATAATACTCGACTTTTGAAAGGAATGATAATAAGTCATTCTTTTTTTTCTTTTTTCCATAGAGGTTATTTATATAGTAAATACAAAATCTAGGAAGAAAAGAGGAAGTTATATGGCAGGCAAAGTGGAGCTAGTATGTGATTCAAAGGCAATGATAGGAGAAGGACCTTGTTGGGATCACAGAACGGGAATTCTCTACTGGGTGGATATTGAAGGGGAAAAGTGTTTCTTTTTCATGCTGAAAATAGAGAAAATACTGAGTTGGTCCCCACTGGGGCGGTTCAAAAATTTCGAGATGGAATCCAAGTACTGGGCATAAGTTAGAAGAAGTCAGCCTTCCTGTATTACATGTAACCTCCTGCACGTTTGGCGGCAATAATTTGGATCAACTGTATATTACAACAGCAAGGTCTGGAATGAACCAAGAACAATTAGATAAGTATCTGCTTTCTGGAGGTTTGTTTAAAGTAAATGCAGGAGTGAAAGGAATGGCAGCCAATCTTTATAGTGATTAAATGCAAAAGAAAGAAAAGAAGGTATTAAGTGCAATTCCTTCTTTTTTTAGAACAACCAACATGCATTAAATGTTAATTTCCTGATAATTTTGCATTTCCATCTTGAAAAACAGCAAGCTTGTCAACAAGCTTTTGGCTGCCTGAATCAAGACCATGGATATGAACAACATTTTTATTTTCTCGATATTTCAATACTACTTTATCAAGTGCTCCTACTGCAGAATCATCCCACACATGGGCATTAGTAAAATTAATAATAATCGTTTCTTTTTCCACGTCAAAGTTAAAGGCAGAAATAAAATCTTCCGCGGATGCAAAAAACAGCTGTCCCTCTACCATATAAACATTATTTTTTTGTTTTTTTACTCGAACTTTAGAGATCTTTGCAACAAAGAATATAGCACTTAAAATAACCCCTGCAATAATCCCTTTTGATAGATCATGCGTCGCAACGATAATGCAGACTGTTGTCAGCATAACCAGTACATCTGTTTTTGGTGCCTTCTTTAAATAAGAAAAAGAGGACCAGTCAAAGGTGCTGAAGGAAACAACAATCATAATGCCAGCAAGAACCGGCATTGGAATTTGAGCAACTAATTCTCCTAAAACAAGGATTAAAAGCATTAAAAATACTCCGGAAACCAAAGTAGAGAGTCTTGTACGTCCCCCGGACTTGATATTGATAGCCGTTTGTCCAATCATCGCACATCCGGCCATGCCTCCAAAGAAGCCAGTAATGATATTGGCAATTCCTTGTCCACGCGCCTCTTTATTTTTATTGCTGTCTGTTCCTGTTGCATCATCCACAATTGTAGCTGTTAAAAGAGATTCTAATAGGCCAACAAGAGCAAGAGCAAGCGAGTATGGAAAGATAATAGAAAGTGTTTCAAGAGAAAAAGGAATGTTAGGAATCAAAAAGGTTGGTAAAGTTTTAGTGATGGCTCCTAGATCACCCACTGTACCGATATTAATATTACCGAAGATACTTACGGCTGTTAAAATAAATATGGCAATTAGCGGTGCTGGAATGCTTTTAATGAACTTTGGTAATATATAGACAATTGCTAAAGTAACAACAACAAATAAGTAAGTAACATTGGAAATGTCCCAAAAATTAGGGATTTGTGCCATGAAAATTAATATAGCCAAGGCATTTACAAAGCCCATCATTACAGCACGTGGAATAAACTTCATTAAATTAGCAATCTTAAATACACCAAAAACCACTTGTATAAGACCAGTCAATATGGTTGCTGCAAATAAATATTGCAAACCATACTCTTTAACTAAAGGTCCCAGAACTAAAGCCATGCTACCTGCTGCAGCTGAAATCATAGCAGGTCTCCCACCAGCAAATGCAATGATAACAGCGATGCAAACGGATGTATACAATCCAATGATTGGTTCTACTCCTGCAATAATGGAGAATGCAATAACTTCAGGCATTAATGCCAGCGATACAACCATACCAGCGAGAATATCTGCACGTGTGTTAGAGCACCAATCTTTTTTTATCTTTTCTAACAATTTATACACCTCATAAACAAATATTATAGGTTTTACACCAACGAATAATGACGTTCTATGAATATTAAAAAAGTTTATCATGAATATATCTAAAAAGGAATATCTTTGGCAAGGTGTTAGCAACTTTTTAAAATAAACCAGGGGTATACTTTAAAAGATAGCGAGGGAATGCATGAGAAAAGTAGAAGTGATGGATTATAAGAAAGAATGGAAATTATTGTTTATCCCACACTTAACGGGCAGTAAAACCCCCACCTCGGGGATGCTGAGAAATCGAGGAAGCTAGGTGGGGGATAACTGCCCGTAAAGATCCGATAAGTTCAACTAACCATCAATGGGGGATGAACAAAACTCCCATTGATGGTTAGTTGAACTTTATAGAAGAAAGTAGAAAACTGATGAGCATATTTAATGTACAGTTAATCGACATACATCATATTGGCAGCACTTCAGTTATTGGATTAAAAGCGAAACCGTGAGCATATGATTTCGCTAAATTTTTCAAATTAATATTTTTCTTATGAAAAATCCCATTCTTTAGAGCCTTTTAGTTTATATACAGTTATTATATTTTTAATAGTAGATGTTTGAATAAGCAAGGTGATGACTAATAGTACGATAGAAAATAAAATAATAAACTTTAGCTGAAATAAATTTAAAATAGCACTTGCTAACAATAGACAGAATACAAGGTGATGTTTAACCGTTGAAAATTTTAAGCCATTTTTATTGGAAAAATAAGTTCTAGCAAAAAAGAAACACATATAGGATACGGATGTTGCGACAGCTGCCCCCATTGCCCCAAATCTAGGCACTAATACAATATTAAGAATAATATTAGGAATGATGGAAATGACACCGACCCATATATTCAGGTAGCTTTTTCTAGAAAATACAATCCCTAAACAAGTTGTTTCACTTACTGTATACATAATAGGCTGGAGACATAAAAAGGCTATAATATACTTGGAATCTGAATAGCCGCTTGAAAGAATAGATGCTATCAGATCCTTAAAAATTAATATTGCGAAAAACATGATCGACATTAACAATAAAATAGAATCACTTACTAATTTATAATATTTCAGTTCTTTGCCTTCTTCATGCCATCTATACGCCACTGGAACCCAAAAACTAGTAAAGCTAGTTTTAATAATGGCCAAGGTTCCGGCTATTTTTAGTGTTGCCGTAAATATTCCTATGTTATAAAAGTCGCTCCACATTCTTAAAAAGATTCTATCAAGCGAGTTTAATAAGCCTGATAAAGAAGTAGCTACAACGATCGGCAATCCGAAAAGGACCATTTTTTGCAACAGTTCCTTATCAATGGAAAAATAGTTGAAGTGAAAGAGATATCTGTATCTAATGATCAAATACAAGTCACCTAATATCTGTCCCAATATAGTAGAGTAAACAACAGCCAGAAAATCCCTTCTAATAAATAGGACAAAAAGCAATGTCAAAATTAACATGAAAAGTTTTACAAATATATTAAGCAAGGAATACTCTAAAGCTTTTTCTTCCATCCTAATCGAAAGTAATATAAACCTTTCGATTACCATGAATACTACCATCACACCGAAGAGGATAACGGGAAGTATATGGTTAGGATTACTAAATAACCAAATGGAAATTGATTGGGAAAAAAATATAGAAATCAATAGAATCAGAATTGCTATTAATAAAGGAATAAATATTGCATTCTGGAATAAACGCAATTTATTTTTGGATGAATGATACTCCCTTGTATAGGATTGATCTAATCCTAGAAACAAAAAGGATCCTAGTACCATTTGAAGTAACAAGAACATACTTGCTTTTCCATATTCATCCGGATTAATAAAATGGGTAGTTAATGGTATGGTAATAAATGAAATAAACGCACCTAAAACAGGCCCTACAGAAAAGCCAATAAATTTTTTTATCATTCCGCTCATGAGATTGTGCAATAGATCGTCATCTATTGACTGCTCCTTTTTGTTATTAATTTAACTAGTGTTAGTTTACTTCCAAAATGGAATAAAAATGATTTTCTAATTGTTTATTTAATGGCTGCAAGTTATGAGCTGTCACTATTTTTTCCCTTGCATTTTGCTGAATAGTACGCCAATTTTCTTTGTTTGCAAGAACTTCTTCTATTTTTTCAGCCAATGCAATACTATCTCTTTCCGGTACTAGCCAACCGTTTTCATTATCTTGAATCAGCTCTGGAATGCCACTATGATAGGTTGAGATCACCAATTTCCCGATTGCCATTGCCTCCATTAAGGCAACTGGTATCCCTTCCATATCGCCATTGCATGCAATAACACTCGGCAGTAAAAATATGGTGCAGTCTTCTATATAAGTTTTGACTTCTTGATTGGGTTTTGGACCTAATAAATGGATTCTAGCTTCATCACCAATTATTTCCTCGAGCTGGCTTTTTAATGGTCCATCTCCGATGATATTTAATTCGATATCATAGCCTTTTTCTATCAGCCTTTGGACTGCTTTGATCGCATAGATTGTGCCCTTTTTTTCCGTTAATCTTGCCACTGATAAAAGTTTAATACGTCCTTTAGGAACAATAGGATTGAATTGAAAGTCACTTACATTAATCCCCATATAGTGGACTTTTATTTTATTTTCATTACATCCCATTCCCACAAGTTTTTCTTTCCAATAGCAGCTTATCGGCAAAAATAAATCGCCGTATGCAAATAAATCTTGATAAATATCCTGCCCGGCTTTATCTATATAAGTTGACATATCATACCCATGAAAAACAGTAGCCACTTTTCCATCAAGTATTCCTAACTCTTTTAAAGCAGCAGCAAAATTTCCACTTGGCCCAAAATGAGCATAAAGAATATCATATTTCCCAGTCTCTTTCGTAAGAGCATCAATCGCAAATAGTAATTTAAAAGATAGGCTTCCATACTTTTTTACATTTAGGGCTTTTAAAGTAGTAATTGGCCGTTTTAAAAAACATTTTGGTAATAATGAAATAAATCGAGTTATCTTCAAAATATTTTCTTTAGGGTTTTTATAATAAATCATTTCTTTAATTTTCTTTTGTATGAAAGACAATCCTGTTATTCCGTCGCTAGAGCCAGCTAATACACTAACTTCATGACCCTGAGAAATCATTCCGTCTATCTGCTTACTAACAAAGGTTTGAGAAAGATTAGGAAATCTATTAACTACAAATAATATTTTCATTAGCAACCTCTTTTATTTAACTTTTAGTAGATTTATCTGTGATGATTTATCGTATAATTTTTTCGTAAACTTTTATCCCACTCTTAACGGGCAGTAAGACCCCCACCTCGGGGATGCCGAGAAATCGAGGAAGCTAGGCGGGGGATAACTGCCCGTTAAGATCCGATAAGTGCAACTAACCATCAGTGAGGGATGAGGAAAAACCCCCACTGATAGAAGTTTACTTTATAATCCTTAAAGGATGGGAAGGGCTAATCGTATTATCTATAAAATGACCTGTGAATTTCAATAAAAGATAGAAAAATTAACACAAAATTTAACTTATTAGCACGTTCTCTTTACAAAGATATAAAAAGCGTCTTCTATTTAGAGGAAGACGCTTTTTATTATTCTATCAGTTTATCCCAATCTTAACGGGCAGTAAGACCCCCACCTCGGGGATGCCGAGAAATAGAGGAAGCTAGGTGTTGAAACTCGCCCGTAAAGGTCCGATAAGTGCAACTAACCATCAGTGGGGGATGAGGAAAAACCCTCACTGATGGAAGTTTACTTTATTGTATTATTTCTACTTTACTTTTTTTGACCATGATAATAATCCAACCAAGTCCAAGTCCTGCTATAGCAGGCAATATCCAACCAAGTCCTTCATTATATAATGGAAGGTTGTTTGCAAAAAAATCAACCATTGGATGAATAAAGGATAATGCATCTGTTTCCAATTGAGCGGCTGCTGCATTTAATCCATCCACAATACTAATCACTGCTGTAAACAATGTTGTCATCACATAAACAACACGACGATGGTTAAACAGCGGTGACAAAAAGGCAAGGAACATTAAAGTGATAGCGAGCGGATACAGCATCAGCAATACCGGTATTGCGAGTTTAATTATATTTGTCAAACCTACATTGGCAACCACGCCGGAAAAGGTGCAAAATAAAACAACAAATAGTTTATAGGAGATTTTGGGAAATAATTGATGGAAGCATTCCGCACAGGCTGTTGCTAACCCGATCCCTGTTTTCAAACAAGCAAGAATAATGATGATGGCAAGCAAAATGCTCCCAAATGAGCCAAAGAAATGGTCTGACAAGTGGGAAAATACTTGACCGCCATTATCAAATAATCCGAAGACGCCTGTTGTCGTTGCGCCGATATACGCAACACTAACATAAATAACAGCCATCAGCAGCACACCGATTAAACCTGCTTTAGCGGTGGCTGTTACAATTTGCGTCGGTTTGGTTACTCCATATCCTTTAATTGCTTGTACGACAATAATGCCGAAAGCAAGGGAAGCAAGAGCATCCATTGTATTATAGCCCTCCGTAAATCCTTTAAAGAATGGCTGACTAGCATATAAACTATTCTCAGGTTCTCCAATTGTGCCAACTGGACTTATAATCGATGCAACGATTAAAGCACCAAGAAATAATAAGAAGATAGGTGTTAAGACTTTCCCAACCCAAACGATTATTTTTGCTGGATTTAAGGAAAACCACAATACAGCTAAAAAGTATAATGTGGTAAAAATGGCTAAGCCAATTTTTTGATGGGATGGATCAAGGAATGGAGATATTCCAATTTCATAGGAAACGGTTCCTGTTCTCGGCAAGGCAAAAAATGGTCCAATCGTTAAATATAAAGCCATTGTAAAGATGAGACCATATATTGGATGGACACGGCCTGCCAAATCCTGCAATTTATTGCTTCCGGAAATCCCCATGGCTAAAATGCCTAAAAACGGCAATCCAATTCCAGTAGCTAAAAATCCTAAGATGGCAATCCAAACATGATTGCCTGCCTCTTGACCTAATTGTGCAGGGAATATTAAGTTTCCTGCACCGAAAAATAAACCGAACAACATTGTTCCAATAACTAAATAAGAGGAAAAGGAAAGGTTCTTTTTCATGTTTTATGACCTCCTAATGCTTGATTATGTTCACACACGTATGAAAGAGAAACGACATGATTACTTAACAATAGAAACTTTAAATAAAAAACGTTCTTCCTCCTCTTAAGGAAAAAACGTTTGTTTAATTGTACAGCGCTTCATTTTTTTAGGTGATACAGAAGTAACCTGGTTTTTAATTACATGTGTTGAATCGTATAATTCCAACAGATGTCTGTTTTTCTTTGTATGTGATTAGGAGAAATAGTAACAAGGATACATGTTAAGGTCAATTTAAAAGTTTATTGTGTTTTTTCATACTTTTTTGATATGTCTTGCAGAGTAACAAAGCCGCTTGCACTTATCATTGCCTAGCTCTGGCATAAAGGATGTACTAATCCCGACTTTGCCATAGGACATGGGAAGTTAGTTGATTTTCCTTTCTTTATATTTAATCGGCCAGTCCGTACAGCCAATAACCAAGGCGCCTGCGCTTTTCTTATCGTCTAGGAAATTATAAACGAGATAGATTTGTGGATAACTTAGCAGTTTGGTCCGCGTCCAGCTCCAGCGCCTATCGCCTATCAAACTTCAGGTCATCTCCCTACGATAAGTCAACATCGATTCGCTATCTCTCATCGTGTTTCCTTTATCTCAGTCGAAGCCTTTCCGAAGTATAAGGATGTACAAGTGCCGATGTTGCCACAGGACGTGGCGTAGTTAATCGGCCAGTTTGTACGGCGATGATCAAGGCGCTTGCGCTTTTGTTCTTGTTTCTACTGGGAAAATTCTTATATGGTTTAGCAGGTGAAAATGATAAAATATTATTAAATGAGTTTGTCATCATCATGTATTTTGGACAATAGGTTTTATATTCATTAGGGAGCGCATCATATATGCCATATTTATTATTGCTAGTAACGAGTTTATTGTTTGGAGGAAATTTTGTGCTTGGAAAGTCACTTGTTGGCCATGCATCGCCAATGACGCTCACAAGCTTAAGATGGATTATTGCCGTTTTAGGTCTTCTTCCATTAATATATTGGAAAGAGAAGCGCTTGCTGCCTCCAAAAGAAACTATTTTTCCTTTGTTTTTAATGGGTGTAACAGGTGTAGTTATCTTTAATTTATTGCAATTTGTCGCATTGGATAAAACCTCTGCTACAAATGTTGGGTTGATCTCTACTTTAAATACGATAACCATTGCTGTTTGTTCTTTTTTATTTCTAAAAGAAAGAATAAATATTTTGCAAGTAGCTGCTATGATTCTGTCCCTTTTCGGAGTGATCATCGTACTTACAAAAGGGAATTTACGGTTATTATTAACTTTTCAATTAAATACAGGAGACTTGTTTATGATTGCTGCGGTATGCATTTGGGGGCTTTACTCTGTATGTAGTAGATGGGTAATGGCAAAAAACATTAGTCCTTTAATGTCTACTTTTTATTCCGGATTATTTGGCATCTTTCTTCTTCTTCCCTATAATATTGGAAGCTTTACCGTAACGAATGTTAATGCTTCCTTTATTCAAGCAATCTTGGCTACTGGTGTATCAACAGTAATATGTATGGTGTTATGGAATATCGGAGTACAGAAAATCGGTGCTACAACAAGTGGACTCTTTTTAAATTTCAATCCGATATTCACGGCTGTTCTGGCTTATTTATTTTTAGGAGAAAAAATGACCTGGGCACAAGGAGTGGGAAGCATTATTGTTATTGCAGGTTGTTATTTCTTTTCCTATTTTAAAAAATCAATCTGGTGGAAAAAGCCAGCGGATGAGTATATGCAGCATAGAGGTTAAGGATAAGAAGTTTAAAAGCAGAGAACCGTGTTCCCTGCTTTTTTTGATGCCTGCAACCTTTGTTTCTGTTATCCGTCTATTGGTTTAAAGAGGAAGGAGCCTTTATAGATGAAAAAATATTTACCATATTTATTATCGATAGCTGCAGCTTTATTTCTAATAGGGTGTGAAGGGAAAAAGGAGGACATGAAGGAAAAATCAAATTACGGTGAGCTGAAATCATCAGAAAAAACAAAGGACTTTGCTATTTCGATGCAGGTGAATAAAGAGGCTTACAGCAGTCGAAATACGGAAATAGAACTGACAATATGTTATCACAAAGGGAAGGGCCTAACATTTGGTGTTCCATATGAAATGGGAAAAAAGGAAAAGGGCATTTGGAGGAAAATACCCTTTCAGTCAAGTACAGCTTTTATTGAGATTGCGATTATGTTGAAAGCAAATGAATGTTATAAGCAAAAGGTAGATTTGAATACCCTGGATTATCGTTTTACAGAGGGAACCTATCGCATTATTAAAGCTTTTACAGTTGAGAATGGTGAAGCATTTCATCTTGCAGCAGAATTTACCTTATAGTCGAATAATTAGAGCGTTTCCTCAATAAAATGGAGTGAAGACAATCTTTTTATAAAAAGGAGGGATTTTACATAAACAAAACTCTCTTAATATGGTATTATTTAACACTGAAGGAGGGAATAAATTGAGAATTTCAGAAATTAAACGAACAGCGAGAGCATCATTAAGCGGTAATTGGGGCAAAGGGGTATTACTAACTTTTATTGTTTTTTTAATTAATGCAATACTGCCTTGGTTAGTGGAGGTGCTTTTCAGCGGAGGTTTTTCTAATTGGTTTTTACAAGAAGATACTTCAATAGGGGGAAGCGTTGCTAGTACGATAATCAGCTTTATTCTTATTCCATTAGGAATAGCGGTTACATGGTTTTATTTGCATATTGTAAGAGGAGAATCTGCGAAAATAGAAGATGTATTTGCTGTTTATGCAGACATAAAAAAATCGTTAAAGCTGATTGGAGCATCTATCGTACAAGGGATATTTTTATTCTTATGGACTTTATTATTGGTTATTCCCGGCATTATAAAAGGGTTGGCTTATTCCCAAACATTTTTCTTATTAAAAGACCATCCGGAATTTACGATTCTCCAGGCAATTACGGAGAGCAGAAAAAGAATGAACGGATATAAATGGAAATATTTCCTTTTACATTTAAGCTTTATCGGATGGGGATTATTATGTCTTTTAACTGTAGGAATTGGCTTTTTATGGCTTGTTCCATATGCTAGTGCGTCTTTAGCAGCTTTTTATAATGAACTAATTGCAGATAAAGAAGATGTTGAGAAAGAGTTAATCTAATAAAAAGAGAGAGGAGATCCTAAGGGGTCTCCTCTTTTTAAAAAGATAAGAAAGTATAAGTTTTCTGAAGTCTGACGGGTGTCTAGCGCAAGCGCGCCCTATCGACTTCAACGCTTCCCTCACCTCGTCTACGATAAGTCAACATCGACGCTTGCGCTCTTCGTGTTTCCTTTATCTCTTCAAGGAACACAAACTAAAACCGCCACGTCCTGTGGACCTCAGCTTATTCTGTCGATGAGCAAGGGAGCTTGCGCTTTTCTTAGTACATTTTGTAAATGAAGACAAGGGGTTTTTCCTGTTATCACTTTTGTTGTATGATTAATGTGGAGAGACAATAAAAAGAAGAGAACAGGATGTTGAAATAAATGAACGAAGCATATAGAGTACTGCTTTATTATAAATACACAACAATTGAGAACCCCGAAGAATTTTCAATGGAGCATTTAGCCTTTTGTAAAGAACTTGGTTTATTAGGAAGAATTTTGGTTTCAGATGAAGGCATTAATGGAACAGTATCTGGAACATATGAACAAACGGAACAGTATATGGAAGCATTGCGAAATGATCCGCGTTTTGCTGATACTATTTTTAAAATAGACGAGGCAGAAGGTCATGCTTTTAAAAAAATGCATGTACGCTATAAAAAAGAGCTTGTTAATTTAAGTTTAGAAGAAGATATTAATCCACTGGAGTTAACGGGCAAGCATTTGAAGCCAACGGAATTTTTTGAGCAATTGCAAGCACCAGATACAGTGGTAATTGATGCACGAAACGATTATGAATTTGACCTGGGTCATTTTAGAGGAGCAATCAAACCAGATATTGAAACGTTCCGTGAATTGCCGAAATGGATTCAAGAGAATAAAAAGCTGCTGGAAGGAAAAAAAATCTTAACGTATTGCACAGGTGGAGTACGCTGTGAAAAGTTTTCTGGCTGGTTGATGAGAGAAGGGTTCGAGGATGTGTCGCAGCTTGATGGCGGCATTGTGACATATGGAAAAGATCCAGAAGTGCAAGGCAAGCTCTGGGATGGGCAATGTTATGTATTTGATCAGCGGATCAGCGTGCCGGTAAATAGAGTCGAGCACGTTGTAGTAGGAAGGGATATTTTTTCAGGAGAACCTTGTGAGCGGTATGTAAATTGTGCAAACCCTGAGTGTAACAGAAAGATGCTTTGTTCGCCAGAAAATGAAGAAAAATATATGCGCAGCTGCAGCCATGAATGTCGCACGCATCCAAGAAATTTATATGTTAAAGCACATGATCTAACACTAGAACAGGTGGAAATCCGAATAAAAGAAATTGCAGCATGGGAAGAAAGTGGAGCAAAATAAAGAAAAAGGCTTCCAAACAGGATTATCCTGTAGTTGGAAGCTTTTTCATAAGATAAGAAATTATAAAATTTTTCAACTTAGATGAGTGTCTAGCTCCAGCGCCCTATCGACTTCAACGCTTCCCTCACCTCGTCTACGATAAGTCAACATCGACGCTTGCGCTCTTCGTGTTTCCTTTATCTCACTCGATTCAGTCCAGCTTATTCAGTCGATGAGCAAGGGCGCTTGCACTTTTCTTTATACTAATTTTATTTTCCAATTTTTTGATCGACTTGAGAACAGACTTCTTCTGCAGAAAGTCCACTTGCTTCAATGACAGAGCCCTTTATGGCAGTATCCTGCATGCCCATCACATTTGAATCACCGCCTGAAATGACACAGCAGTCACAGCCTTGTGCATCGGATTCTTGTTTTAGCTCTATTACTTCATGCCCGCTATTTTTTAGAGCTTCTGTAATATTTGAAAGTGATTGTTCTACTCCAACTTTTGCCATATGTAACACCTCCTACCGAGTTAAGTTTTCCTTTAATAAAGAAAATTATTCTCTTTCGAAAGTGAAAAGGCATGAGAATACAAATTTGTCTAATTCTATAGCTCGATAGATTCTCCGATAGCTAAGACCTTGCCTTTTAACCCACGTTCTTCTAGTTTTTTCACAAATGCATGTCCGTCTTGTTCAATAACTGGAAAGGTGTTGTAATGAATGGGAATAATCAATTTAGCGTTGTACCATTCAGCAGCTTGCACGGCGTCTTCTGATCCCATTGTGAAATGATCACCAATTGGAAGAAAGGCGACATCAATGGAGTGTCTGTCTCCAATTATTTGCATATCAGCAAAAAGGCCGGTATCTCCTGCATGAAGGATCGTAAACCCTTCTGCTTCAATAATATAGCCGCTCGGCATGCCTCCATATAATATGTTGTGGTTTTCTTGATCAATGATCCCGGAACTGTGGAAAGCATGTGTCATTTTGGCCGTTGCAAATTTGAGATCAAGCGTGCCTCCAATGTTCATGCCAATTGTTTCTACTCCCTTCCATGACATATATGCAGCTAGTTCAGGATTGGACACTACTGGTGCATCATTTGCTTTGGCGATTGGAGCAGCGTCTAATATATGGTCCATATGTGCATGTGTTAATAGGACGGCATCTGTTTTTATATCTTTTATGTTTGTTTGTGCTGATGGGTTGCCACTAATAAATGGGTCGATGATAAGAGACTTTCCATTTGCAGCAATTTCGATAGTTGATTGACCATGAAACGTAATTTTCATAAACGTTCATCCCCTCAATATAGATTTCAGTAATATCCTGTTGATAAAACTACTAGAAATAAATAGAAATTACATCTGTGAATTGCCCTTCAAACTTCATCTTTACCAATATACCCTTCAAAGCAGCCTGTTAATCTGTCTCCATTAATTCACCAATTGGTTGAGGATAGCAGCCGCAGATTTCTTTTCTTCCACATTTAAAGTAGATAAAGGTTCACGGCAGATGCCTGCGTTCACTCCTTTTAAAGAAAATAAGTACTTAATCGTCCTTATTGCTCCTAATTCTATAATAGAGTTTGCAGCCGATTTTATTTTTGACAACTTGTTAAAAGCCTCTTCTTTTTCCCCTTTTTGAAGGGCGAACATTATTTCTTTTATTTCTTTTGGAAAAATATTGCCGATAATACTTGTGATGCCATCAAAACCAAATTCATTATGCTCCATTAATGCTAAATCAGTACCAGACAGTATCGTAAAGTCGTTGCCAAGCTGCTTTTTTATGGTGATGGCTTTAGCTGGGTCGCCAGCTTCTTTTAATGCAATGATTTGCGGAAATGCTTCTGCCAGTTTAAATAAAGTAGTTGTCTCTAAATCAAAGCCTGTTCGCGGTGGATTATTATAAAGCATAATCGGCAAGGAAGTAACGGAGCAAATAGTCTTTACGTATTGAGAGGCTTCTTCCTGACTGATTCTGATATATGGCGGGAAGCCAAGCATGATGGCATCCAATTCAGCTTCTTCTGCAGCACGGGCAAGTGTAGCAGCATCCTTTGTTTGGACAGCAGCTACTCCACCGTAAAGAAGCATATCGTGTTTTGCTGCTTGTTTTGCCGATTTAAAAAGGATGCTTCGTTCTTGGGTGGTCATCGAATGCTGTTCTCCTGTTGAGCCGCTGAGAAGCAATGCTGGAACCTCTTGTTGTTTATAATAGGCTATTAATTGGGAAATTCCGTCTAAATCAAGCTCCCCTTTTTCGGAAAATGGGGTAACCATTGCTACGCTAAAAGGAACAAAGGGATTTTTCATTTTTTTCCTCCTTTAAAAAACAGAATATAACTATATATTAAAGCATTTTAAGGATATAGATAAAAAATTTCCTCCTATTGGTTGTTATTTTACGGAAAAACTTGTCTTTATTTAGTAGAGAGGAGGAATCTATATGGTAAAAACAAAGGGAAAGAGAAGGGTATCTATGATACAATGAAAAAAAGAGGGGACTAATTCTAAAAAAATTAGTTCTTTTTTAGAATTAAAAACAGAACATACGTTCCTTTGAGAAGGAGTTTTGTTAATGAATAAAAAGATAAAGGGTACAGATACAAAAGCTTTTCATACGTTTATCAAAGAAAATAAGCAGCTGATGGAAAACCAAATTGTAAAGGATTTTTTAGAAACAGAACAAAACTATCGTCTCTTTGCAGCAGCAGTCAATAACCCGACAAAACATAATAAAGACTTGGTGGATCAAGCTTTTAAGAAACATTATTTTACTATTCGTTTTACTTCTTATCTATCTACTTCGATTTATTTTAAGGCCATTAATTTTCATAATAAACAAAGTTTGCATAAATCAAGATATCCTTTGCTGCTTGATGCGGAAATTGAACAAGATGGAAAATTTCCTTATAAGAATCAATTAGAAGACAAAGAGTCGCATATTGAGCATTATATAGAAAAAAATGGGCTAAGGAAAAATGTTGCAGAGTATGTGGAAGATCCTTTGCTATATAAAGCAATTCAATTATTAACCAAGGCACAAAAAAACATCCTTTATTATGCGTACGTTCAAAAACTTAATGATACGGAAATAGCACTGCTGCTCAAAAAATCCCAGCAATATATATCCAAAACACATAAAGAAGCTTTAAAACGGGTTTATCAATATTTGCTAAAAAATGGAGGGAACGAAAAATGATGAATATGACGGATTTAATCCAGTGGATAACAGTTGTAAGTGATTTTGGCTTCCCTATTTGCTTATCTTTATTTTTATTAGTGCGAATGGATAAAAAACTAGAAAATATCCTGCAAATAATTACCGATAAGGGGCAACTTAATAGAAAGGAAAAAAATTAATATGGGTACATTATATGCTTTAGTACAAAAATCCAAAACAGATCATAAGGCAATGGAAGAAGTGATTCGATTGTTTGAACCAAAAGTGAATAAGACAATTGCAAAAACAGATAAAAATGAAAGGGATGATTTATCTCAAGAGTTAAAGTTGTTGTTAATGAATTGTATATATCTGTATGATTTAAACTCAGTGCCTGGCTTTTGGGAGTTTCAGAAAAGAATGAAGGAAGAACAAGATTAAATTTTTTCACTAGATAAAAGTTTTTCTTCTGCTTTCAATATAACGTTAAGAGGCCGGTTCTTTATAGATCTGGCCTCTTTCTTCTACCCACATGCTGTATCAGTTATCTTCTCGTAATATTCTTCAAAAAAATTTACAAATATTTACCTTTCTTTTATGTTTCCTAAACGATTCCTCCACAATCACCGCCTATACTTAACACAAAGGTTTGCAATTACATCAAACTGTCTATGAGGTGAGCATTATGCGTGCAGAAAAGAGTCTCAATATCTTTCATGATTATTCGATCGTCCAAGCTTCTAAAATATCCTTGCCTAAACAAGTGGAATATTATTTATATGTGAAAAGAGCACTGGATTTCTTGTTAGCGACAATCGGCATTTTTGTTTCCATGCCTATCATCCTGCTGTTTGCAGCATTTATTGTTATGGAATCATCTGGTTCTCCTTTCTATGTGCAGCAAAGAGTGGGCAAAGATGGAAAATATTTTAATTTAATTAAGCTTCGCTCCATGAGAAAAGATGCGGAAAAAGATGGTGCTAAATGGGCAGAAACAAATGACCCAAGGGTTACAAAGGTAGGGTCCTTTATCCGAAAAACACGGATTGATGAGCTTCCCCAACTTTTATCTGTGTTAAAAGGCGATATGTCCATAATTGGGCCAAGACCAGAAAGACCTTGTTTTACAGCCAAGTTTGACAGCGAAATAGATGGTTTTTCCAACCGGCTTATTGTGAAGCCTGGATTAACTGGATTAGCACAAGTAAGTGGAGGATATGATATTACGCCTAAAGAAAAGCTAAAATATGATTTGGAGTACATAGCCAATTTAACCTTTAAATTAGAGATGAAAATTATGGTGAAAACAGTAAAGGTTGTTTGTACAGGAGAAGGTGCACGTTAATTGTATTAAACAGTAAATCCCCTTTGGTAGGAAGTGGACTAGTTTTTCTATGTGCTAGAAGGATAAATAACAGGAGATTGTAGGAGGATAAACGATGAATAAAGTGGTTGTAACAGGTGGAGCAGGTTTTATAGGATCGCATATAGCGGAAGAGCTGCTGGCAAATGGATACAAAGTTATTGTTATAGATAATTTTTCTACAGGACATTACTCCAATATTGCGCATCTTCCTGTGGAAATTTACCAGTATGATATTACGAATCCAAAAATTATCGATTTTATCGCATCATTAAAACCAGATTATATTATTCATCAAGCAGCGCAAGTAAGTGTTGCAGAATCAGTTCTCGATATTTTACACGACGAAAACGTGAATGTAAAAGGATCTCTGCATGTAATGAAAGCAGCTGTTAAAGCTTCTGTTCGAAAAATTGTATTTGCATCATCTGCTGCTGTTTACGGAAATCCGCACTTTTTGCCAGTTGCAACGGAACATCCAACATTGCCAGAATCGCCATATGGGTTAACCAAACTGACTGTAGAAAACTATTTGAAAATGGCAAATAAGTTATATGAGCTGCCTTACAGTATCCTTCGTTACAGCAATGTATATGGTCCAAGGCAGGACGCAAAGGGAGAAGGCGGCGTAGTTTCAATTTTTGCAGAAAGAATAAGCGAAAATAAAGAACTTACTATATTTGGAGATGGCGAGCAAACGAGGGATTTTATTTATGTAAAAGATGTAGCTGCCGCCAATGTGAAGGCGTTGCAATCTATAGAAAATATTTGTGTTAATGTGTCTTCTAATTCTGTTATTTCCATCAATGAGCTTTTAGTGAAAATGAAGGAAGCTGCAATGGCAGAGATGGTGGAAGTAAAATATGAAAAAGAACGTGCAGGAGATATACGACATAGTGTTTTATGCAACAAACAAACGAAAATGAAATTAAACTGGACTCCGAAAAAGAATATAGAAGCAGGCTTAGAAGAAACAATTCTGTATTCTAAAAATAGATTGCAAGTATTAAAGTGATGTAATGGAAAGGTTTGAAATACATGGAAAGTAATCGATTGGTTCGCCAGACAATTGGTGTATCCATTCTTCTGTTCGTGGTGGCATATTTTCTTGTTGCTTATTTACAGCTGGAAATAAAGTGGCTGTTTGTTTTTACGGCAGTATGGATAGCCTTATTCATTATTGCCTGGATACAAGAAAAGTTTGCAGCAGGGGAACAAATAAGAGGAATGATGTATGTATTAGTAGCTGCTACCTTTCTCAATCAGTCAGTTTTTAGTATCGAAATTAATTTTTTCACCTTATTTTTTTATCGATTGATGCTGATGGTAGTAGCTGCGCTGTATCTTTTTTATAGCATAAAGGAAAAACGTCTCGTAAAAGATTTTCAGCAGCTGCCTTTAAAGGGAGTCTGGTTGTTTTTATGTATATGGTTTTGCTATGGCTGTATTTCCGTTCTGTGGGCAAAATCTATTATAGATGCAGTCAAGTATATGCTGCTGCTGACAATCGGAATGATGTTTGTGTACTTAGCGAATATCATCTTTACAAGAGTTTCCCGTCTGCTTATTTTTTACGTGATATGGATGGGCATGACTGTAGTCTTGTTGATGCTAGGACTCATTAATCACTATATGCAAATTCAGCTGCCAAGTTCAAGCCTTTATGGTGGACCGGAATATAAGCTTGCCTATCCAACAGCAGTATTTTTTAATCAAAATGACCTTGCAACCTTTTTAAGCATATCGTTCTTTTTTTATATGGCTGCGGCAAGAAACAGCAGCAGTGTATGGATAAGAAGAGGTTCATGGCTGCTCGGAATACTTTCTGTTTATGTTATTTATTTAACTGAATCACGTGCCAGTTTATTGGCGATTATTGCTGGAATTTGTGTTTACTTCTTTTTGCTGTCAAACCATAAGGTCAAAAAAGCAATAGGCTTTTCTTTTGTCATTTTCAGTATTATCGGTATGTTAATTACTGCACCAATAGTAATAAACAAAATGGAAGAGTGGACAATGATTTCAGAAAGTTATGAGGGAATAAAGCCATTGCCTTCTAATCTTGCAAGAATAAATTTATTAAAAAACACTTTTTATTATGTGCTAGATTCATATGGATTAGGAGTAGGGGCAGGGAATATACCGTATTACTTAGAAAAATATCCATTCTACCCAACTGGTGATATATGGCAAGTGCATAACTGGCTGGCAGAGATTATTGGGAATTTTGGAATCTTTATCTTTTTAGGCTATATTGGAATGATTTTCTACATCTGTCTATCTTTATATAAACTCTATAAGGTAGCCTATAGTCCTGCATACAGAATGTTATTAGAAGCATGCTTTACTGCTCAGATAGCTTTTCTTGTCTCAAGTATTAGCCCAAGTTCTGTGAGCAATCTTTATTTTCATTGGGTATTTTTAGGATTTGTGCTTTCCACTATAGCTGTATTAAAAAGGCGGAAACACAAAAGGGTGAAGGAGTATGTTTTTTTATGAAAGAAATGATGGTTAGAATAGTTCAGCGTATGAAGAAAAAATTATGGTTATGTATAATCATTATTTTTATGTGCAGTTTGATTGGAGCAGCAATGCCATTTGGAAAGGAAAAGCAAACTTATACAACAGAAGCGGATATAGAGTTGGGAAGCTATGATAATTCTTCCTTTAATAATGCGAACCAAGTTGTACAGATGGTAACGAACAAAGCTTTTTATGATCAGTATGTAGAGAAAGATTGGTTTGAATTGATAAACAAGTCTTTAGTGGTGGCTGTTTCTGCCAATAACAGCGTTCATTTTACTTATACAGGATCGAATGAAGAAGAGTCATTGGGTAACTTAACAAAAGTTATTCAAGCCTTTTTAAAATTAGATCAAGAACATTTTTCCCAAAAAAAATCAATTATACAAGAAAATATTACTGCTTTAGGGAAAATGGAGGTCAGCCCAGATACAGCAGTTGACAAGCAGCGTTTTTTATATGAGCTGCAAAATAGTGAGATAGATATGGTGCCAGCTTCTATAGTGAAGGATGTTTCACTAATCGAAAAAAGCAGAACATTATCGGCGAAAGACAGAGGTGTATTAGGAGCTTTAATAGGAATCACTTTCAGTTTTATATGGGTGCTTTGGCCTGGGGGGCAGACAAGATATCCTAAAACGTATTCCTCAAAAAGGAAGGTGTCTTCAGATGAAGTATGAAAATGATTTAGTATCGATTATTATGCCTTCCTATAATAGCAGGAAATATATTCAAGAAAGTATTCATTCGGTGCTACAACAAACGTATAAAAATTGGGAATTGATTATTGTTGACGACTGTTCGTCAGATGGAAGCCAAGTGCTGCTGCAAGAGTTGGAAAAAGAGGATAAAAGAATACAAGTATTTTATGAGAAGGAAAACGGAGGAGCTGCTGTTGCTAGGAATAAGGCGCTTCAGCAGGCAAAAGGAAGATTTGTCGCTTTTTTAGACAGTGATGATAGATGGAAACCCAATAAATTAGCAGTACAGATAGCATTTATGAAACAGAATCAATATACTTTTACATTTACAGCATATGAGTATATGTCCGAAGAAGCAGCACTTTTAGGGAAAATAGTGTATGCACCAAAGGAAGTCACGTATCAAGATATGTTAAAAAACACGATTGTGGGCTGTTTAACGGTTGTGATAGATCAAAAGAAAACAGGTCCTTTCCAGATGCCCGATATTCGAACAAGGCAAGACTTGGCAACATGGCTGAGTATTTTAAAAAAGGGATACAGAGCATATGGGATAAATGAAGTGTTGGCAGAATATAGAGTTGGTAATATATCAATATCGGGGAATAAATGGCGGGCAGCCCAAAAAACATGGTATGTCTACCGTCAAGTGGAAAATCTAAACCTTATAAAAGCCACTTGGTGTTTTTCCCACTATGCTTTTCATGCTGTCCGCAAAAGATTATAAAGTGAACCTTTCCATCAGTGGGAATCTTACTGCCCGTTAAGAGTGGGATAAAAATAAAAGGAAGAAAAGGGAAAAGAGATGAAAAAAATCCATGTAATCGTTGCAACAGGAGAATGGACAGGAGACCTGCTTCGTTATCGCAGGCATCGACTTGCAGAGTTTTTATTGAAACAGCAAGAGACAGAAGAGGTTATTTGGCTATGCCCCGCTTCTAAAAATAAGATCTTTCCAGAGAAGCTGCAAAGTGGCATTACACAATGGCCGATATCCGATGCAGGGGAAAGCAAACTGTTTCGTTTCAGCCGTTTTATTTCTTTTTTTTATAAAAAGAAACTAGATTCCCTTATTGCATATTTAGAAGAG
This sequence comes from Niallia sp. 03133, assembly GCF_052663225.1. Classification (NCBI taxonomy): domain Bacteria; kingdom Bacillati; phylum Bacillota; class Bacilli; order Caryophanales; family Bacillaceae; genus Niallia; species Niallia sp. 03133. Next base: position 112,090 of record NZ_JBQTCY010000009.1, on the reverse strand, counting down.
AAGAAGAATGAATATCAATTCATACTTTGGTATACGTACCCTGCTTATGCTGCCCTATCTGAGCGGCTGCCATGGGATAACATAATTTATGACTGCAGTGATTTATGGTCCCATCCGATTAATGGAACTCCATCCTTTTTAGCCTCTGTAAGGGAAAAGTTAATTTATCAAAGCGAAGAAAAAATAATAAAACAAGCAGAACATATAACATGTACTTCTCTTTTCCTATTTAATAAAATGCAAGAAAGAATTTCGGAAAGCAAAAAGGAAAAGGTGTATACCTATGAAAACGGAGTTGAATTTGATTCTTTTCAAATACAAGATAATAAAGAGGAAGACATTCTTCCTGATTTAGCGACTGGCACGGTGTTTGGCTATATTGGCGGAATTAAGCCAAAGCTGGATTTTGATTTAATTAAAAAAGTGGCTCAACAAAAAAAAGACTGGTTGTTTTTATTCGTTGGACCTGACGGAACGAATGGAAGTGAAGATTTCCAGCAATTATTAACAGAAAAGAATGTACGATGGACGGGGAGTGTTCCTCCGGATCTTGTGCCTTTATATATGAATAAAGTAGATATAGGCATCATGCCATATAAAGCATCTCTTTATAATAAAGCTATTTTTCCCCTCAAACTATTTGAATTTTTGGCTGCAGGCAAACCAGTAGTTGGTGTACATCTCCCATCAACCAATCTATATAAAGAGACCGGAGTTTACAATCCATTAGATGATAATGACAGTCACGTTTTTATCCAAGCTTGTGAAGAACTAGAGAAGCAATTAGACAATAAAGCATTGATAAACAGAAGAATCCAATTGGCAAAAATGAAAGATTGGGATACTATATTTGCAGAAATGCTCAGGGTAGCTTTGAGCAAAGAAGTTGGATCACAAGTAATCTAAAAGAAGCAGTACTTCCTTTACGGAGGTACTGCTTCCTTTTTTATATTTAATTGGTTCGTCGGGCTGAAAAAAGGAAGGGGGATAATTTGTTCGAAAATAAGAAAGTATAAAATTTTTGAAGTTAGACTAGTGTCTAGCTCCAGCGCCCTATCGACTTCAACGCTTCCCTCACCTCGTCTACGATAAGTCAACATCGAATCGCTTGCGCTCTTCGTGTTTCCTTTATCTCACTCGATTCAGTCCATCTTATTCCGTCGATAAGCAAGGGCGCTAGCGCTTTTCTTATCTATGTAAAGCGATAGTTGTATAAATTGAAGATTTATTATATCAAAAGTAGAAATATATAGCGCTGTCATTTTGTCCATACACATCAATAGGTTATACTAATTACAGTTGCCAAAAAAGTGAGAGTATGTATAAGCTATGGGAACGAATTAATTAAGGAGTTAATTTGTGAACAAATAGACACAAAAAACTAGCTGTTAATCCTTATAATAAATGGGATAATGACCCTATAAAGTGAACCTTCCATCAGTGGAGATCTTCTTTATCCCCGCTGATGGTTAGTTGAACTTATCGGACCTTTACGGGCAGTTATCCCCCACCTAGCTTCCTTGATTTCTTAGCATCTTTAGGTGGGGGTCCTACTGCCCGTTAAGAGTGGGATAAATTAATGGAATTATGAGGTGGATCAAGTGAAGACAATTGTAGTTGTAGGTGGAGGAATAACGGGATTATCTACGATGTATTATTTGCAGAAGATAAAAAGAGCAAATAATTTAGATGTGAAACTTTTATTAGTAGAAGAAAAAGAAGCATTGGGCGGAAAAATTCATTCCATTGAAAAAGATGGATTTATCATGGAAACAGGGGCAGACTCTATTGTAGCCAGAAATAAAAATGTACTGCCGTTTGTAAAAGAGCTTCAACTAGAAGACGAGCTTGTTTATAATGCGACAGGAATTTCCTATATTCATACGAAAGATAAGCTATTAGAAATACCGAAGGACTCTATTTTTGGCATTCCGATGAGCTTAGATTCCCTTTTTTCTAGTGAACTTGTATCTGCAAAGGGGAAGCTGGAAGCATTAAAAGATTTATTTAAAAGAAATAAGAGTTTTACGAAAGAAACGTCTATTGGTGAATTTTTAGAGTGTTTTTTGGGAAAAGAACTAGTCGAAAAACAAATTGCTCCAGTATTGGCAGGCGTTTATTCGGGCAGTTTGGAGACATTATCAATGGCATCGACGCTTCCCTATCTATTGGATTATAAAGAAGAATATGGAAGTATCATTCAAGGGTTGGCGAAGAATAAAAGCACATTTCAATCGGCAGCCAATAAAAAATTTATTTCTTTTAAAAATGGTCTGTCATCGATTATCAATCGTTTAGAAGAAGTGTTAACAGACGCAACAATTATAAAAGGAATACAAACAACTAAAATAAACAAGAACAATCAAACATATACCCTTTCTTTTTCTAATCACGCTGATATAGAAGCTGATTCTGTTATTTTAACAACTCCCCATGATGTGTCACAGCGCTTGTTGGCCAGCGATGAGCTGAATCTTGATTTTAATAAATTGCAAAATTCATCGAATATTACAATGTATTTAGCATATGATGTCCCAGATGAAGCTCTTCCTAAAGATGGGACTGGATTCATTGTTGCTGAGGATAGTGAATTAATTTGTAATGCATGTACGTGGACAAGCAGAAAATGGGAGCATACATCCACCAACAACCAGTTGCTTTTACGGATTTTTTATAAAAAATCTAATCCGGCTTATGAATATCTTAATGGATTGACAGAAAATGAACTAGTCAACACAGCAATGAAAGATATTGAAAAAAGCCTTGGCATTAATGTGAAGCCAACAAGCTATGAGATTACAAAATGGAATAACTTAATGCCTGTTTATTCCTTGCAGCATAAAGAAGCAATTGACAGCTTAACAACCAAATTAGCAACTCTTTATCCCGATGTATTATTGGCAGGATGCTCTTATTATGGTGTAGGAATAGCTGCGTGTATTGCCAATGGAGAAGAAACTGCAGGGAAAATCGCCAAGGTATTGATGAAAGAAATATACTGAAAATAAAAGGATGATAATGTGTTGCATAAGCAATCGGATTATCATCCTTTTTGTAGATACCAGTTAATAGTATTTATATCTTTTTTTCCGCGATTGTGGATAAAAATTAAAGATAAATAAAACTGCGGCTAATGCATAGCAACAATAGGAGATGGAAGGAAAACTGACTGAATTTTTGACTCCGATGGCAATAAAAGCCCAAATTAATACGAGAGGGTAAAGCCAATCTTTTTCTTTTATTCGGAAAAGGATGCCGACACCTGATGCTACACCTAATAAAGTAACCGTCCATGTTGTATCAGAAAGAGAAAAAACATCCCATTCTTTATACTTTACGTAGTAGCTGATATTTAGGATGGATGCTACACTTATCCATCCTAAATAGATGGAAAAAGGAAAATAAGCGGAAAAGCTGCTAGAGTAAAATTTGATTTTTTTATATAAAAGGATCAAGGTAATCAGTAATAAAATCATTGTAACAACAGATAATGCCATATATTCATAATGCCAAACAATAATCCAGCAGGCATTCAATAAACAGCTTAGTATAAATAAAAAAGATGTTTGGGTATAAACGGAAGAGTTTCGTTTAGTTATTTGGATTTCTCTTACTAGCCATATGGCTACAGCCGTATAAATAAGTCCCCAAATCATAAAGGCGTATGGGGCAGGGGTAATCAGCACAATTACTTTATTGGATATTTCATCTGTCGTCTGTCCGTTAAGGGGAATGATATTGGCTAATGCATTGATTCCGATCATAATGAAAAAGGCAATTAGATGCAGAAAAAAACGTTTCACTATTATCTCCTCTTTCTGTAGGTTTTATCATTTTTATAAAGTGAACCTTCCATCAGTGGGGGTTTTGTTCATCCCCCACTGATGGTTAGTTGAACTTATCGGATCTTTACGGGCGGTTATCCCCCACCTAGCTTCCTCGATTTCTCAGCATCCCCGAGGTGGGGGTTTTACTGCCCGTTAAGTGTGGGATAAATTAGATCTTGGTAAATAAAGCAGCTGCAGGCTATTCAAAAACAATTGTATTTCGATGCGTGAAGCCTTGGTAGGAGCTAAAGCAAGTGTTTTGGTAATGAGTTTCCCGACTGCCTGGGTGATGCTTCTTTTTTTATTCCACAAAAGGGAGGCAGCTAATCCTTTTCAGGAGGAATTAATTTTGCTAGCAAGGCTGATTGCCCGCCATTATAATAAGATTAAGAGGTAGTTTTTTTTAAGAAATAAGAAAGTATAAGTTTTCTGAAGTCAGATAACTGTCTAGCTCCGACGTACAGGATGTACTAGTGCCGATGTTGCAACAGGCTCGCAGGATGCGGGTCAATCGACGTTGCAACAGGACGTTGCGTATTTAGTCGATTTTCCTCTTTTGCGTACTTAATCGGCCAGCGCCTATTGCCTATCGAACTTCAGGTCTTCTCCCTACGATAAGTCAACATCTACGCTTGCGCTCATCGTGTTTCCTTTATCACGTTATAACGGGCAGTAAGGTATCGCCTAAGAATTGTGAAGTAGGTGAAAAAACTGCCCGTAAAAACCTGATCGACTCAACTAACCATCAGGTGGAAATCGCCCTGATAGAAGGTTCGTCTTATCTCAGTCGAAGCCCTGCCAGTTCGTACGGCAATGAGCAAGGCGCTTGCGCTTTTCTTATTGTCTAGGAAATTATAAACGAGATAGAGTTGTGGATAACTTAGCAGTTTGGTCCGCGTCCAGCTCCAGCGCCTATCGCCTATCAAACTTCAGGTCATCTCCCTACGATAAGTCAACATCGATTCGCTATCTCTCATCGTGTTTCCTTTATCACGTTATAACGGGCAGTAAGGTATCGCCTAAGAATTGTGAAGTAGGTGAAAAAACTGCCCGTAAAAACCTGATCGACTCAACTAACCATCAGGGGGAAATCGCCCTGATAGAAGGTTCGTCTTATCTCAGTCGAAGCCTTTCCAGTTTGTACGGCGATGATCAAGGCGCTTGCGCTTTTGTTCTTGGCAGTGTACTTTTATGGTGAATTGAGGCTTAATAATGGATCAAGTGATTATGACTTATATTGTTGTTATGTCCGTAACAGGTGTTTTTCAAGTGATTTTAGGGATTATTGCCTATCAAAATAGAAAAGTTTTTGTAGGTACAAAAACTTTTGTCTGGCTTTCTGCTTTTTCTGCCATCTATTCCTTTGGCCATGCTTTAGAATTAACGAGTACAACCATGAGTGGAGTGATGTTTTGGGTTGTGTTTCAGTATATTGGTATGCCCTTTTCAGCACCGGCAACCTTAATTCTTGTGCTGCAGTATATTGGATTGGAGACACTTGTTAATAGGAAGACATATGTGTTATTTTATCTTATTCCATCTATTTCTTTTATATTGATAGCCACAAATGATTACCATCATCTTTTTTATAAAGCAACGGATCTCACTTATGAGAAAGGAACCGCGCTCCTAAATATAACAGTTGGACAGTGGTATATTGTCCACGGAAGTTATACGTTTGGAACACTTTTCATAGGAGCACTGCTTCTAATCTGGTATTGGATAAAAACAAAATCAAAGCATTGGAAGCAAATATTGACATTAATAGTAGGGATTATATTGCCTGTAACTGCTTCCTTTTCTTATTTAATTGAATTAACGCCAAAAGGAATCGACCCTGTTCCGGTGGTTATGTTTTTAACTTCCAGCATGTATTTATGGGCCATTATTTCGACACATTGGCTCGTCGTTAACCCGATAGCAAAAGATTATATCTTTGAAAGTATGCGGGATGGCGTTATTGTACTGGATATGTCGAGACAAGTAGTGGAATATAACTCATTAGCAATTGAACTATTTCCTTCTCTAGCCATAGGTCAAGAGATACAGGAAATAGAAGCGATGGATGCAAAAATACTGGATTCGCTAAAACAGTTGAAGCATACTCCTATCGTAGCGGAAATTAAATGTAGGAAAAGTAGCGAGCTGAACTATTTTCAAGTAAAAGTTTCCCCAGTCAGCAAGCGTACTGGTGAGATTGTTGGAAGCATCATCGTTTTAATAGATATTACAGAGCATAAGCAATTGCAAAAACAATTACAGCAGCTTGCTTATACAGATGGATTGACCAATATATATAATCGCACCTATTTTTATGAAAAAGCCCAAGAATTGGTTGTACATGCATTAGAGTATCAGCAGTCCGTTTCTTTTGTATTATTTGATATTGATTTTTTTAAACATATTAATGATCAATACGGGCATGCATGTAGAGACAAAGCAATACAGCATGTTGTATCAATAGGAAAAGAGCTTCTTGGGAATAAAGGTATTTTCGGTCGTTATGGCGGTGAAGAATTTGTGATGTGCTTACCTGAGTGTACTTTGCAAACAGCAGGTATATTTGCCAATAACTTAAGAAAAGAAATTGAAAGCAGAGTATTGGACTCTGATGGGATAAAACTTAAGATTACAGCAAGTTTCGGCATTTCTTCCATCACTTCTTCTAATATATTGGAAACGTTGGATGAACTGATTGAAAAAGCGGATCGGGCTCTGTATGCTTCAAAAAATAATGGACGAAACCAAGTACATATGGCAGAAGAAAATGAAATGAAAAAATTCACAACTATCCAATATATTCTCTAGCATTTTAGCAGGTTATATGGGATGTTAGGTTATCTGACAAATATAGTTGAAATATTTTGAAAATAGACAAAAAATGATTGCGAAAAGCACAAGCCTGTATTACAATTTCCATAAGGCATATGCATTATATTGAATATTTATGTTAACCCCATAAATACCTCATATAATATCCATGTGCAGCAGGAGGACGTTTATGTATAATCCTAATACTGTATATATTATTGGCGAGAGTAAAACATCTTCCAATAATGCTATTATGCAGCAATATAATGGCTTTTTTATTGCCCTTATTATTGATAAACAGACACATAAGATAATAGATGCAGAGTGTTCCTCTACCATTGATTTAACGTCAGCTTTTATTAAATCAATCTTAATTGGGAACTCGATCTTTGATACCGACTTCATTTTAAAAGAAATTGAATCACGCTATTTTGGGTCGTCTCAAAAAGCAGTAATGGTTGCTTTTAAAAATGCCTATTTAAAATATAAACAATTATAAAATAAAAAACTGCTTTTTCTGTTAAGCGCAGAGGAAATCCAGTTGATAGAGAACATACTTCTCTATCAACTGGATTTTTTTATTTATCCCACTCTTAACGGGCAGCAAGACCCCCACCTCGGGGACGTTGAGGAATGGAGGAAGCTAGGTGTTGAAACTCACCCGAGGGAGGTACACAAACGAAGGTCTCCACTTCCTGTGGCAACGTTTGTTTGATCCCCATCCTGTGGACCTCAAGCTTTCCATTAGGGGGGATGAAGAAAATCCCCCACTGATGGAAAGGTTCACTTTATCTAGAAATGTATCGTTACTTTGCTAAAAAACAGAATTTTCAATCTAGGTGTATAATACTAGTAATTACTAAAATATAGGAGGTTAATAAATTGAAAAAATTGTATATGTCTGTTGATATGGAAGGGATTACAGGTTTAATAGACCACACTCAAGTAGATTCAGGAAAACTAAATTATGATCGCAGTCGAATAATTATGACAGATGAAGCAAATTGCGTGGTAACTAGTGCTTTTGAAAATGGACTGGAAGAAGTAGTAGTAAACGATAGTCATAGTAAAATGAACAATTTACTGATTGAAAGATTGCATCCGAAAACAAAATTAATCACAGGTGATGTAAAGCCGTATTCCATGGTTCAAGGCTTAAATGAATCTTTTGATGGTGCCATTTTTGTTGGCTATCATGCACGTGCATCTACTCCTGGTGTTATGACACATAGCATGATTTACGGTGTTCGACATATGTACATAAATGATGTCATTGTTGGAGAATTGGGATTTAATGCATATGTTGCTGGATATTTCGGGGTCCCCGTTCTAATGGTGGCAGGCGATGACCAAGCAGCTAAAGAAGCAGAGGAGCTTATTCCTAATATTACAACAGCGGTAGTAAAAGAAAGCATATCCCGATCAGCTGCCCTTTCCTTAACGCCAAAAATGGCGGGCGAGCTGTTAAAGGAGAAAACGAAGCTTGCATTAGAAAGAAAAGCTTTTGTTCAGCCGCTGACTCCACCTGCAACCCCGCTTTTGCGAATTGAGTTTGCCAATTACGGTCAGGCCGAATGGGCTAACTTAATGCCTGGAACAGAAATAGAGCCAGGAACTACTATTGTTCGATTTCAAGCAAAAGATATCCTGGAAGCATATCAGGCGATGCTCGTCATGACTGAATTAGCAATGCACACAACATTTTGTTAGGAGTGGTACATCATGAGGTCCTACTATTTAAAAAGATTTTTTTCGATGATTGTTACATTATGGATTATTATAACGGCAACTTTTTTCCTGATGCATCTTACTCCTGGATCTCCCTTTAATGAAGAGCGAAGTACAAATAGCACCATTCAAAAAAACTTAGAGACCTATTACCACTTGGATCAGCCGTTAATTGTTCAATATGGCATTTATTTAAAGAAAATTGCAACATTTGACTTTGGCATATCGATAAAAAAATCGTCCCAAACCGTTAATGAAATGATTGGAAGAGGTTTTCCCGTTTCATTAGAGCTTGGAGTAATCGCTCTTATTGTCGCCGTGATTTCTGGGATAACGCTAGGAGTCATTGCAGCATTAAAGCATAACGGATTCATTGATTATCTAGCGATGACCTTTGCGGTAATTGGTATTTCTATTCCGAATTTTGTGTTGGCAACCATGTTAATACAGCAATTTGCTGTGAATTGGCAAATACTCCCCACTGCGACATGGACAAGCTGGAAGCATATGGTGATGCCTACTGTCGCATTGGCAACAGGACCAACAGCCATCATCGCAAGGTTAACAAGGACAAGCATGCTGGAAGTGTTAACACAAGATTACATAAAAACAGCAAAAGCCAAGGGGTTGACGCCAGTAAAAATTATTTTTAAGCATGCACTTCGAAATGCACTTCTTCCAGTCATCACCTTGCTCGGGGCACTTGCTGCCAGCATATTGACAGGCACATTTGTCATAGAAAAAATATTTGCCATACCTGGAATGGGAAAATATTTTGTAGACAGCATTAATAACCGGGACTATCCGGTGATAATGGGCACGACTATTTTTTATAGTGCGATTTTAATCGTGATGCTGTTTCTAGTCGATGTTGCATATGGGCTATTGGATCCAAGAATAAAGCTGCATAAGAAGGAGGGGGAATAAAGATGGGCTTGCGTAAGGAACGCTTCGTTGAAAACTCACAGCATGACAGTGCTTTAGATGAATGGTTTGTGCCATTGCAAAAAAAAGAAGGGGAGGCAGAAGCGGTTGTTCGACCTAGTCTTTCTTATTGGCATGATGCGTGGAGAAGATTAGTAAAGAATAAATTAGCAATGAGCGGGCTGGTTTTTTTAATAGGTTTAATTATCATGGCTATAATTGGTCCAATTATTTCTCTTCACACTATTAGTGAACAAAAGCTGATGAATCAAAATCTTCCTCCTTCTTCAAAGTACTGGTTTGGCACGGATAATTTAGGTCGAGATGTTTTTTCTAGAACATGGTATGGAGCGCGTATTTCCCTTTTTGTAGGGACGGTTGCTGCGTTGATTGATTTTGTTATCGGTGTTTTATATGGAGGACTTTCGGGATATAAAGGTGGAAAAATCGATCATTATATGATGAGAGTTGTCGAAGTTTTATATGGATTGCCCTATTTATTAATTGTCATTTTAATTATGGTGGTAATAGGACCTGGACTTTCTACTATTATTATTGCCCTATCTATAACAGGCTGGGTTGGCATGGCAAGAATTGTGAGAGGGCAAGTACTGCAAATAAAAAACTATGAATTTATATTAGCTTCTAAAACGTTTGGAACAAAAACATCCAGAATATTAAAAAAGCATCTTTTGCCGAATACGATGGGCCCGATTATTGTGCAAATGACCTTAACGATTCCAACTGCCATATTTGCGGAAGCTTTTTTAAGTTTTTTAGGATTAGGAATTCAGGCTCCCTTAACAAGTTGGGGTGTAATGGCAGAAGAAGGATTGTCTGCTGTATTGTCTGGTCATTGGTGGAGATTATTTTTTCCAACTCTCTTTATCTCTTTGACTATGTTTGCATTTAACGTTTTAGGGGACGGTTTACAAGATGCCCTTGATCCAAAGTTAAGGAGGTAGCATATGACGAACATATTAGAAGTGAATAATCTTCATGTATCTTTTTCAACATATGGGGGAGAAGTGAAAGCGGTAAGAGGTGTAACTTTTGTTCTGAAAAAAGGCGAAACACTGGCAATTGTAGGAGAATCAGGCTGTGGGAAAAGCGTTACCTCACAGAGCATTATGCGCTTAATTCCAAATCCTCCTGGGCAGATAAAAGACGGTTCTATTTTGTTTAAAAACAAAGATTTGACGAAGCTAAAAGAGAAAGAGATGCAAAAAATCCGAGGGGTGGATATCTCGATGATCTTTCAAGATCCCATGACGGCACTTAATCCTAGCATAACAATTGGAGAGCAAATTATGGAAGGAATTAGACAGCATAAAGGGATATCGAAAAACGAATCAAAAGAGAAGGCTCTTAAGATGCTCCAATTAGTAGGCATTCCAAATGCGGAGATGAGGTTAAAGCAATATCCTCATCAGTTTAGCGGCGGGATGAGACAAAGAATTGTTATCGCCATGGCGTTGATTTGCGAGCCGGAAGTTCTGATTGCAGATGAACCGACTACCGCTCTTGATGTTACCATACAAGCTCAAATAATAGATTTATTTAGAGAAATTCAACAGAAAACGCAAGTCTCTATTATTCTCATTACACATGATTTAGGTGTTGTCGCTCAAGTAGCGGATAGGGTGGCTGTTATGTATGCTGGAAAAATGGTTGAAATCGGAGATCGAAGGGATATTTTTTATCATCCGCAGCACCCTTACACAAAAGGTTTGTTGCGTTCTGTGCCTCGTTTGGATAAGGAAGGAGAGTTGCTGCCAATTGACGGCACACCGCCGGATTTATTTTCTCCTCCTGCAGGCTGTCCGTTTGCTCCTCGATGTGATTTTGCAATGGAGGTTTGCCAAAGGATATATCCGATGAAGACTTTTATAAAGAGTGAACATGAAGTAGACTGCTGGCTTCAGGATGAGCGTGCTCAAAAATTGATGGCTAGATAAGGACTGTCGAATATAGCATGGGGATTTTGTCATCTATTTGCTTCTTTCTAAATTAATTTAGAGAAAGCAATTAATAGATATAGTAAACTATTTCAATTTTAGGGGGAAAACAATGAAAAAAGTATGGAGCAGTATACTAGCAATTATGCTGATTTTTACACTTGCAGCATGTACAGCAAACAGTGATGCAGGCACCGAAAAGAAAAAGAAAGAAAGTGAAAAAGTGCTTTATTTAAACAATCAGGTAGAGCCAACATCTTTTGATCCGCCAATTGGATTTGACAGTGTATCATGGAGCGCATTAAACAATTTAATGGAAGGATTAGTAAGGCTGGATAAAAACAATGAGCCAGTTGCTGCCACTGCTGAAAAGTGGGATGTATCACAGGATGGAAAAGTGTATACATTTCATATTCGTGATAATGCGAAATGGTCGAATGGAGATGATGTAACAGCAGGCGATTTTGTGTTTGCATGGAAAAGGCTTTTAAATCCGGAAACGGCTTCACCTGCTTCTTTCCTTGGATATTTCATTGAAGGAGCAGAAGATTATGCCAATGGAAAAGGTTCTGCTGATGACGTGAAAGTGAAAGCAGTGGATGATAAAACATTGGAAGTAACGCTAACAAGCCCGCAGGCATTCTTTTTAAATGTTATTTCTAATCCGGCATTTTTTCCAATAAATGAAAAAGTTGCGAAAGAGAATCCAAAATGGTTTGCAGAAGCAGACAGCTTTGTAGGCAATGGACCATTTAATTTAACTGCATGGGAGCATGACAATTATTTTGAAATGACAAAAAATAAAAAGTATTGGGATGCAGATACAGTGAAATTGGATAAAGTTCACTGGGCAATGATCAATGATACCAATACAGAATATCAAATGTTCCAAAATGGAGAGTTAGATACTTCTGATGTTCCGGCAGATTTAAGTGAACAGCTGTTTAAGGATGGAAAAGTGAAAGTAGAAGATCAAGCTGGAACTTATTTTTATCGTTTTAATGTAACGAAAGAGCCTTTTCAAAATAAAAATATTCGTAAAGCATTTGCAATGGCTGTAGATCAACAGCAGATCGTTGATTTTGTGACAAAAAGCAAAGAGAAGCCAGCATATGGTTTTGTTTCTTATGGATTTAAAGATGCAAACGGCAAAGATTTCCGTGAAACAAGCGGCGACTTATTGAAAACAAATGTAGAAGAAGCGAAGAAATTATTGGCACAAGGGATGAAAGAAGAGGGATACAGTAAACTTCCTGAAGTGACATTAACCTATAGTACAAGTGATACACATAAAGCAATTGCAGAAGCGCTTCAACAGATGTTTAAAGATAATTTAGGAGTAGATGTAAAGCTTGCCAATATGGAAGCCAATGTATTTGTTCAAGACCAAACAGCATTAAAGCTGCAGTTATCAAGAAGTTCTTTCTTAGCTGATTACGGGGATCCGATTAATTACCTTGAAAATTTCCAAACAGGTTTAGCGATGAATAGAACTGGCTGGTCTAACAAAAAGTATGATCAATTAATAAAAGAAGCGAAAAATGAATCAAATGAAGCAAAACGTTTTGACCTTATGTATGAGGCTGAAAAACTGCTGCTGGATGAGGCACCGATCTTCCCTATCTATTTTTATAACTATGTATACTTGCAAAATGAAGATGTATCGGGAATTGTCCGCCACCCTGTTGGATATTTAGAATTAAAATGGGCTGACAAGAAGTAATTGGCAAATGGGGGCTGACTTTCATCATGTTGTGAAAAGACAGCCTCCTAAATAATATCATGGTAGTTTTTAGCAAAAAGAATGGACTGTAAATATTGCAATAGCCGTAAGTAATGGAGGTGAAAGAATTGAAGCCAATCAGATTACAAAAAGGGGATACAGTAGCCGTTATTGCTCCAGCAAGCCCTCCTAATAAAACAAACGTTGAAAAGGGAATTGCCTTTTTAGAAAATATAGGCTTAAAAGTGAATTTTGGGAATAATCTTTTTCGTCATTATGGCTATTTAGCAGGCAGTGATCAACAAAGGCTGGATGACTTTCATTGGGCATTTGCAGATAAGGACATAAAAGGAATTATTTGTGCGTGTGGAGGATATGGAACAGCTCGCATTGCTGAGGGAATAGACTATTCTATTATAGAAGCAAATCCAAAAGTCTTTTGGGGCTATAGTGATATTACGTACTTGCATCATGCCATTTTTAAACAAACAGGTTTAACTACCTTCCATGGACCGATGTTGTCTTCCGATATAGGAATGCCAGAATGTCATCCTTTAACGAAACACATGTTTCAACAATTATTTGAACCAACGAATATCATCTATACAGAAGAATATTCTCCACTGAAAGCACTTGTGGTAGGAAGAGCGGCTGGCTTGATTGTCGGTGGAAATTTATCGCTGATTACCAGTACATTAGGAACCTCCTTTGAAATAGATACAAAATCAAAAATTCTATTAATAGAAGATGTACATGAAGAGCCAAGAGCAGTTGATCGAATGTTAAATCAGCTTCAGCTCGCAGGAAAGCTGCATGATGCTGAAGGTTTTATTGTTGGCGATTTTCATGATTGCGAGCCGAAAAGAGAGCATTCTTTATCGCTTGAGGATGTAATAGATACGTATATAACAAGAACAGGAAAACCAGCACTAAAAGGATTTAAAATCGGCCATTGCTCACCAAGCATTGCTGTTCCATTAGGTGCGTATGCTGAATTAGATACTAGTGCAAAAAAATTAACAATAGAAGCGGGCGTTCAATAAGGGGAATCTTCCATCCCTGTTCTTTTTTACTCTAATTGGATCATTATGGTAAGGTTGTCTCAAGTTTATATTTAAATGGAGACTGACTGCCAATTGAACTATTAAAAAAAGATCAAATCGGATTTGTACTAAGAACAGGTTAATAATTGAAACTAAGGATGATACATATTGATCATAACAAAAGTAGAGACATTCCGTGTTGCAGTTCCGTTAATCAAACCATTTAAGACGGCACTAAGAACCGTTACAGTAGCAGATTCTATTTTAGTGAAAATCAGCTGTGATAATGGGGTGATAGGCTGGGGTGAGGCTCCGCCGACAATTGTTATTACAGGAGAGAGCTTAAATAGTATTGAATCTGCTATTCAGCAAGTGTTTAAACCATATTTATTAACAAAAAACATATTGAGTTTAGAGTCATTGCTGCAAGGAATTCAAACAATCCTTATTGGCAATTCGAGTGCAAAAGCGGCAATTGATATGGCTTTGTATGATTGTTTTGCTCAATATTGCAATATGCCCTTATATCAGCTATTAGGAGGGCATAAGGACAAAATTGAAACGGATTTTACTGTTAGTGTGAATGGACCAGAAGAAATGGGAGAAGATGCTGTTTCCTATGTGAAACAAGGATTTAATGTGCTGAAAGTAAAAGTGGGGAAAGATGAAATCAATACGGATGTTGATCGTATTAGAGAAATAAGAAGAAGGATAGGCAGCGAGATAAAAATAAGACTGGATGCCAATCAAGGATGGAAGCCGAAAGAAGCGATAACTGCCATTCGGAAGATGGAAGATTTAGGGTTGAATATTGAATTGGTAGAGCAGCCGGTAAAAGCATATGATATTGATGGCTTAAAAAAAGTAACAGATGCTGTCGATACGTTTATTATGGCAGATGAAGCAGTATTCACCCCTAAACAGGCTTTTGAGGTGCTGAAGACAAGAAGCGCCGATATGATTAATATAAAATTAATGAAGTCAGGCGGTATTTATCAAGCTCAAATTATTAATCATCTTGCTGAGGTTTCAGGAATGGAATGTATGGTAGGGAGTATGATTGAGACAAAGCTGGGCATAACGGCAGCTGCACATTTTGCAGCAAGCAAAAAAAATATCACTCGTTATGATTTTGATGCTCCATTAATGCTTGCCCATGATATTGTTGATGGCGGTATAAAGTATGACGGAAAAGTGATTACTTTATCTCAAGGAAGCGGATTAGGAATCAATCGGATTTTATTAGAAGAAAGGAAGCGCATTGTATGAGTAAGGACACTGTTTATATTGTCGATGTGCCTGTTGCTACGCTGTGGACTTCTGATGATTCTGCTAGAGTAATAGATAATCCTGCATTGCAAAATCCATGTGTTCTTTCTGAGTGGATAGAGAGGTTGGATTACGATAGAAGATTGGAATTATGCACAAAAAATTTAGTACAGTCGCAAGTGCTGTTTGGCCAGGAAGTGTTGGTGCAGGAAATAAAAGCTGGATGGGCGAAAGTTCTTGTTCCAAAACAAACGACATCCAAGAATAAAACAGGGTATCCTGGCTGGATTCCACTAACTCAGCTAAAGCAAAATAGCAGCTATACATTCGCGGGCAAAAAGATAGCAGTTGTATCTATTCCGATCGCCAAATTGTTCGATAACGAGCTCCATGCTGTAATGGAAGTCTCCTATCAAACAACATTGCCTGTTTGCCGTCAAAAAGAAGAGTGGACGATTGTTCAGACTTCATCTGGTGAAAGGTGGATAAAAACATCAGATATTTGTATTTTTGATTCTAGCAGCAAGCGATTAAAGGGAAATGGAGCTAGAATTGTAGAGGAAGGAGAAAAGTTTCTTCATCTAGAATATCTATGGGGCGGCATGAGTGCCTATGGATATGACTGTTCTGGATTTAGTTATACGATGTGCAAAGCAAACGGATATAGTATTCCTAGGGATGCTCATGAGCAAGCTGATACTGGAAAAGAAATCCCATTAGATCAAATGGAACCTGGAGATTTATTGTTTTTTGCTCATGAGGAAGGAAAAGGAAAGATTCATCATGTCGGTATTTATTACGGCTCTAATAAACTTTTGCATTCACCAAAGACGGGAGAAACAATAAAAATTGAACCGATGTTGGGAACGCTATATGAAAAAGAGCTTTGCGCTGTAAGAAGATATTGGGAGTAAGGGAGATGCACTGAAGATGAGCCAACAAGTTTTATTAAAGGTAGAAAAATTGTCGAAAAATTTCACACTAGATCATAACGTTCAGCTGCAGGCAGTTAATGAAGTTTCCTTTCATATTAATAAGGGAGAAACCTTTGGCATTGTTGGAGAGTCGGGATGCGGTAAATCTACTCTTGGAAGAACCATTATCGGCTTGTATAAAAGTTCAAAAGGAACCATTCATTATGACAACAAGAAGATGGAAACATTAAGGGAAAAAGAAAAGTTTTCCTTTTATCAAAAAATGCAAATGATTTTTCAAGATCCCTATGCGTCCTTAAACCCGCGATCCACTGTAAGAGAAATTATTGCAGAGCCAATGGAAGTTCATCAACTCTATAAAAATAAAAAAGAACAAAATGAAAGGATTTATGAATTATTGGAAAGTGTCGGCTTAAATAAGGAACATGCTAATCGTTACCCGCATGAATTTAGCGGCGGACAAAGGCAGCGTATTGGCATTGCAAGAGCATTGGCGCTAAATCCTGAATTTATCATCGCAGATGAACCAATTTCTGCACTGGATGTTTCCGTACAAGCACAAGTTGTGAATCTATTAAAAAAATTACAAAAAGAGAAAGGGTTGACCTATCTTTTTATCGCGCATGATTTATCGATGGTAAAACAAATCAGCGACCGTATTGGTGTTATGTATTTAGGAAACTTAGTGGAACTAACGACAAGTCGAGAATTATATGCGAAGCCACTACATCCTTATACGGAAGCTCTGCTTTCCGCTATCCCGATACCAGATCCAGATTTAGAGGATCAGAGACAAAGGATCATTTTAAAGGGGGAATTGCCTAGTCCAATAAATCCTCCAAGTGGATGTGTTTTTCGAACACGCTGTCCAAAAGCGATGGACATTTGTGCAAAAGAAAAACCAGCATGGCAGGAAGTAGGAGAGGATCATTTTGTAGCATGCCACTTATATAAAGATGATACGAAAGAAAACGGATATTAAGATGGAGTTTTCGGCGCTTGAAAAAAAGATAAATGAACTTGTTTTACTCTATGGAAAATATGGACACATTGGCATAAGCATGGAGTGGCAGGAAAAAAAGATAGAATATAATAACAGTGATTTGTTTCCAAGTGCCAGCCTTATTAAGCTTCCTATATTAATAGAATTATATGAGCAAGCAAAAGAGGGGGAAATTAATTTACAGCATTTAATAAAAATCGCCGATATAGAACCAGTAGGCGGAGCTGGAATTGTTCAAGCGTTATCTTCTTCTAGTACCTTAACCATTAAAGATTTAGCAGCACTAATGATAATAACTTCTGATAATATGGCTGCCAATTTTCTCATAGATCGAGCAGGAGCAAATAGAATTAATGATCGATGTAAAAAGCTCGGAATGCATGCAACCAAATTAAATAGAAAAATGATGGATGAACAAGCAAGAAGACGAGGAATAGAAAACAGTACAACACCTTTAGATATGTTGAAATGTTTAAAAGAGATCAAGAAAAGCGAAATTTTATTTTCTGTATTATTGCAGCAGCAGCTTCAAAGCAAGCTTCCTTTTTATTTTAGGGAGGAAAGTGCCATTCAAATTGCCAATAAAACTGGCGAGTTGGATGGAGTTGACCATGACTGTGCCATTCTGCAATTTGGAAATCAAACGTTTTATGTTTCTGTACTTACAGAACAATTTTTAGATGATAATAAAGCGAAAGAATTTATTCGTTTAATTGGAAAATGCATCGCTGCCTTTTTGAAGGAAACGAGAGAAGGAGAATAGGCAATGTCTTAAAAATCAAATCATTTTCAGGATGTCGACAAACGCACGATTTCATATGAGGGAGTGGCTGCTATCAGCTAAGGTACAAAAAGCGATGGATAGAGTTACGGGTGTCATATATTGGATTTGGATGGATTTAAATTAGCATTGGCAAAGCAGAATTTTAAATAAGAGGCAGGAGCGATGAAGCTCTTGTCTTTTTCAGTTTTTTCAATGGTAATAAAACAATGTACGCATGAATAAAGTTAGAAATCATATATTTGTTACAGATATAAAAAGTTCACACAAATTTGATTACATTTGTCGTTCGCCATTATAATAATGGTATACAATAGAAGGAAATATGTAGAGAAGGTAAAGGTTGAGATGATGGAAAAAAACAAAGTGATAAATCAATTTATTCAAATTTTATCGGAAGAGAATGTTAAAATAGATGAACCATTAAATAAATATACGTACACAAAAATTGGCGGGAAAGCAGATCTTTTGTTATTCCCAACGACGTATCAGCAAATACAGGATGCTTATCAACTTGCATTAAAACAACAACTTCCCATCACTATATTAGGAAACGGATCGAATGTATTAATAAGAGATGGTGGAATAAGAGGAGTTGTCTTTAATTTAACAAGTTTAACTGATATTACATTAAAAGGGGATAAAATTATTGCTCAATGCGGGGCTGCAATTATTGATACATCTCGATTTGCTTTGGATCATTCTTTAACCGGTTTAGAGTTTGCCTGCGGAATTCCAGGTTCAATTGGTGGTGCATTGTATATGAATGCAGGTGCTTATGGCGGAGAGGTTGCAGATGTTTTGGAAAGTGCAAAAGTATTAACAAAAGCTGGTGAAGTAATATTGCTCGCAAAAGATGATTTAGAATTAGGATACAGAACGAGCAGCATCCAAAGGAACGGATTCATTGTATTAGAAGCTACGTTCCAATTAACGAAAGGCAATAAAAGTGAAATAAAAGCAAAAATGGATGAACTGACTTTTTTAAGAGAATCCAAGCAGCCTTTGGAATATCCTTCATGCGGAAGTGTATTTAAAAGACCGCCAAATTATTTTGCTGGAAAGTTAATACAAGACAGCGGATTACAGGGAGCGAAAATCGGCGGTGCGCAAGTATCAACGAAACATGCTGGGTTTATTGTTAATGTTGACAAGGCAACAGCAAATGACTATCTATCTTTGATCCGTCATGTTCAAAAAACGGTAAAAGAGAAATTCGATGTGCAATTAGAAACAGAAGTGAGAATTATTGGCGAAGAGTAAAAAATATAAAAGTGGTAGCATTAGGGTTTTTGAATAAAATTTCCATTGTTTATCTATATTAAAAAGGCCGACTTCAACAAGTTATTTTATTCTCCATAACTTGCAAAGTCGGCTCTTTTCTTTTCACTTTGTAAAATAGAAGATGCTTATTTTGCTTTTATAGGTTATTTTTTTTGTTAAACTGAAGAAAAGGTAGCCACAAATAGCTCCTAAAATATTTAAAATCAGGTCATCAATATCTGCTGCACGATCCATTGTAAAGTAATATTGTGTTAATTCAATGGATAGAGAACATAAAGCAGCAGCCATGATAGTAACGATCATTTTAAACCGTCTTTTATAAATGGCAGGAAAAAGAAAGCCGAACGGTACAAACATAAGAATATTCCCAATTGTATAGAGCATCCAAAAGAATGGGGGCTTATACTTAAACTGATAAAGAATTTGTACGTATGGGACGATATTGATATGCCCTTTATTACCAGGCGGAGAAAAATGAAATGGATTCAATGTAACATATAAAACAAGCAGAAGGTAAAGAAAAAAGATATTAACTAATACTTCTCTTCCAGTTCTCAAGTTATTTTGATATTGTTTACATCTATACGCTCGATAATAAATCCAAAAGGGAACAGTTAATAATAGAATAAAGGGAAAACTGAGAGAAAATTGAATACCGCTTTTTATCCAAAGAATAAAAAAAGCGAATATAATGATAAATGGCAGTAAAATCTTGTTAAAAATGTTCACTTTTGATCTAAAATCCTTTCTAGTAGTATCTTTATTATATATATATGGAGCTTGTTTTAAAAGTAGAAGAGTAATTATATTGAAAAAGAGTTGTTCACTAATAAAAGTCGGAATTTTCTTAAAGCAATACAGCGGGTATGATAGAATAGTTTCTAAAAGATGTATTTAATATATTGGTAATGATGATTTCCGCGGCCGTTTAGGTTTGCTGTTTAATGCTTAAGTAGTATAAAGTGAACCTTCCATCAGTGGGGGTTTTGTTCATCCCCCACTGATGGTTAGTTGAACTTATCGGATCTTTACGGGCAGTTATCCCCCACCTAGCTTCCTCGATTTCTCAGCATCCCCGAGATGGGGTTTTACTGCCCGTTAAGTGTGGGATAAACAATTGCTTCCTGCCTAATTCATAAAAGTTAGCAGAAGGCGTACAGAAAGGAAGCATATAGATAATGAAATCGAAACAACTAGTTGGAATTATATTAGCGGGTGGGCAATCTATAAGGTATGGTGAGCCGAAAGCATTTGTGAAAAAAGGGAGCAAGTTTTTTTATCAATATTCTATTGATGCTTTACTTCCATTTACTTCAGAAATATATCTTGTCGCACATCCAGATTTAAAAAGTCGATTTCTGTTTAATAAAAAAGTGCTGGTGACAGAAGACCATAAACCATTTCAAGGGTATGGCCCATTAGCAGGTATTTATTCTGTTATGGAGGAAATAGAAGCAGTCTGGTATTTCGTATTGCCGATTGATTGTCCATTTATAACGAAACAAACAATTGAAGAAGTGCTGGATTCTATTGCAGAAGGAGCAGAAGCTGTAGTTCCTGTAGTAAATGGGAAAAAACAGCCGCTGATTGCTGCATATCATCGAAAATCGAAAGAGCGAATATACGAAGCATTAAAAAAGAACACTTTGTCCATGAACGGATTATTAGAACATCTTTCTGTTACGTTTGTGGAATGCTTAAATAAAGAGGATTTTGTTAATATAAATAAACCAAATGATTATGCAAACTATATAAAGTGAACCTTTCCATCAGTGGGGTTTTCTTCATCCCCCACCTAGCTTCCTTGATTTCTCAGCATCCCCGAGGTGGGGGTCTTACTGCCTGTTAAGAGTGGGATAAATCCCAAAAATGGAAAGTATAAAAAGTAAAAGGAAAATTAAATGTTATGTACTGTAAAGAACGCAGGGAGGAAGAGTTGGTGACACATTTTCGTAAACCAATTCCGGTAGAAAAGGCTATTGAAAAGGTCTGGAAATGCCGTCAGCCGGGGATTGTGCAAACCGTAAAACTAAAAAAAGCGATGGGGCACTTTTTAGGTGAAACAATTATCGCTACATCAGATATACCAAGATTTGATAAATCGCCATATGATGGATTTGCCTTGCGGACTGACGATATAAAGGAAGCTGCCTCTGACAAGATAGTAGAACTGGAGGTTGTGGATCATATTGGAGCAGGGATGGTAAGTTTTAAAAAAATTCGACCTTATCAAGCCGTTCGAATTATGACAGGTGCACAAATACCAGAAGGGTGTGATGCTGTTATGATGTTGGAGCTGGTAAAGGAAATAAAGAAAAATGATAAAACGTATATTCAAGTAAAAAGAAACCTAAAAAAAGGGGAAAATATATCTTTTCAAGGAGAAGATATTCAGAAAGGAACAAGATTAGTAGAAAAGGGAGTAAAGATAAATCCTGGAGTACAGTCTCTTTTAGCAACCTTTGGTTATAGTGAAGTGAAGGTTATGCGTCCACCTGTTATCGGAGTATTCGCTACTGGCAATGAATTGCTGGATGTGGATGAACCGCTTGTCTCAGGGAAAATCCGCGACAGTAATAGCTACATGCTTGGTGCTCAGATTGAACGATGCGGGGCTGTGGCTAAATATTATGGGAAAATTCCTGATTCAATCGAAGAGGTCTGTGAAGTCATTAAAAAAGCAATAGATGAGGTGGATGTGGTGATAACATCTGGCGGAGTCTCTGTTGGTGATTTTGATTACATGCCTCAAGTATACGAAAAGCTTCATGCAGAAGTCCTTTGTAATAAGATTGGAATGCGGCCTGGAAGTGTAACAACAATTGCTGAATTAGATGGTAAACTATTGTATGGATTATCAGGAAATCCTTCAGCTTGTTATGTTGGTTTTGAGCTTTATGTACGCCCTATTATCCGTGATATGCTGGGAAGCAAGAAACCATTTGTGAAGAGAGCAAAAGCTATTTTAGCAAGCGATTTTCCAAAAGCGAATCCATTTCCTCGATTTGTCCGAGGTAAACTTCATTTTCAGGATGCTAGAATATATGCAACACCAGTGGGAAGAGATAAATCGAGTGTGATCTACTCTCTAGCTTTTGCAGATTGCTTGCTTGTTTTGCCGGGAGGAACTCGGGGATATCAAAAAGGTATGGAAGTCGATGTGCTATTATTAGAGGATCAAGAAGGCAGTGAGAAGTATTGATTGTTCAATTCGTAGGTTATCAAAATAGCGGAAAAACTACTGCGATGGAGTGGATGATTCGGACATTAACAGAAAAAGGAATTCGAGTAGTTGCTCTAAAGCACCACGGGCATGGAGGGGCACCCAGTTCTTATTTAAAAGATTCTGCAAAGCATCGAAAGGCAGGAGCCATGGCGAGTGTTGTCGAAGGAGATGGTGTTCTTCAATTAGAGATGGCTAAACAGGAATGGAGCTTTGAAAAGATTCAACGATGGCTTTCCTTTTTAGATTATGACCTTCTGTTGGTGGAGGGATATAAACAAGAGAGGTTTCCTAAAGTTGTTTTTTTGCGGTCAGACGAAGAGAAAAAAGAATTTGCATCCCTTACAAATATTCAGTTTATCGTTCCTTATTGTGAAACACTCGATGAAAAACAAGAATATTTACATGAAATTGTACAATGGATAGTGAGAGAAATAGAAATAATATAGAAGATTTTAGCATGTAGGTATAACATAATGAAAAGCTGAAAAAATAGAAAAGCAATCCATTGGAATAGTATAGAGCAAGTCATAGCTAAAAAGCAGCTCGTTTGGAGACGTGCAGAAGCACTTCTGTATAACATCAGAGGTGCTTTTTGTGTCATCATCAAGTAAGATGAATATGCTGATTATTTATTAAGGGGGATATAAGGTGAGTACGCAGTCATTTACAACCATAAATAAAGAAACAAAAGACCTGCCAATTTTTATAGAAGAATGGGAAGAAAAAGCAAAAGAAAAACTGGAAAAAGGCCCGTTTGATTATATAAGAAGCGGCTCTGGAGATGAAGAAACATTAAAGGCAAATCGGAATGTTTTTCAAAAATGGTCTATACTACCGAGAGTTTTAAGGGATGTATCATTAAGTTCTGCAGAAACAACTCTTTTGAATCAAAAGTTGTCATTTCCATTATTGTTGGCACCTGTAGGCTATCAAGGGCTGGCGGATAATGAGGGAGAAAAAGCGGCTGCAAGAGCAGCAGAGCGAGCAGGAATTCCTTATATAGCAAGTACAGTATCCACTTACTCGCTGGAAGAAATAGCGGAAGCTGCTCCAAACGGAAACAATTGGTTTCAATTGTACTGGTCAAGGAATAAAGAAGTATCTGCAAGCATGGTGAAAAGAGCAGAAAAGGCTGGATTTAAAGCGATTGTTGTTACGGTAGATACAGGGTTGTTAGGCTGGAGAAAAAGTGATTATAAAAATGGATTTGTTCCTTTAATGGAGTCGCTGGGTGATGCAAATTACCGGAATGATCCTGCATTTCAAAAAAGTGTACCGGAATGGAGCGACGAAAATATTGTAGCAGCTATACTTAGCAATATTTCACATCCTGATTTAAATTGGGAAGACGTCCTTTTTCTAAGAAAACACACTACATTGCCCATTATTCTAAAAGGTATTCTTCATCCGAAAGATGCAAAAAAAGCAGTGGAGTTAGGGTTTGATGGAATTATCGTTTCCAACCATGGAGGACGCCAGCTTGATGGAGCAATCTCCAGTTTAGATGCGTTGCAGCTTGTTTCAAAAGCAGTAAATAATCAAATACCCATTATGGTAGATGGTGGAATCCGAAATGGGGCTGACATGTTTAAGGCGATTGCCCTTGGAGCAGATGCTGTTGCAATAGGGCGTCCGTTTATATATGGGCTATGTGTTTCGGGTGAACTCGGTGTAACTTCTATTATTGATAATTTGAAAAAAGAATTTGAATTGGCATTAGCGCTTTCTGGAGAAGTATCTGTGCATGAGTTATCTGAAGAGAATCTCTATTCGGATAAGTAGATAATATTATTTTTCTAGTTGCAGTTTATTCTTGAAGAATGAATAAAAAATATACTGATATAATTTTATGATGAGTTGGAATAATACTATATGAAAGTTTCTCTTAATGGATATCAGAATCGAATCCTTACGAAAACAAGTACTTCTGACGTGGTATGTTAGAAAAAGTAACAATTGCAGCAGGGAACATTTTTTAAAGATTAATTATGGGAAATTATTCTCCTAGAGAAAAAAGTGAAAAGATTGTTACCATTTTTAGATTAATAGTGTTACAATATACAAAAGTTTAAATATACTGATTTTTCGTTTTAATTGGAAATTGGAGGGGTAGAAGTTGACTGGATTAAGAAGTGACATGATAAAAAAGGGGTTTGACCGTGCACCGCATCGTAGCTTATTGCGTGCAGCAGGAGTAAAAGAAGAAGACTTTGGCAAACCGTTTATTGCGGTTGTTAACTCATATATCGATATTGTGCCAGGACATGTACATTTACAAGAATTTGGGAAAATTGTAAAAGATGCTATTCGTGAAGCAGGTGGTGTACCGTTTGAAATGAATACAATCGGCGTGGATGACGGGATTGCAATGGGGCATATTGGTATGCGCTATTCATTGCCAAGCCGTGAAATCATTGCTGATTCCATTGAAACAGTTGTATCAGCGCATTGGTTTGATGGAATGGTATGTATTCCGAACTGTGACAAAATCACGCCGGGAATGATGATGGCATCTATGCGCTTAAATATTCCTACTATTTTTGTCAGCGGCGGACCAATGAAAGCCGGTGTAACAAGTGATGGCAAAAAAATCTCGTTATCATCTGTATTTGAAGGGGTTGGTGCATATCAATCCGGAAAAATCGATGAAAAAGGGCTTCAAGAATTAGAACAATTCGGCTGTCCGACTTGCGGATCCTGTTCAGGTATGTTCACTGCCAATTCCATGAACTGTTTGGCGGAGGCACTAGGACTAGCATTGCCAGGAAACGGGACAATCTTAGCTGTTGCTCCAGAGCGTAAAGAATTTGTAAAAAAATCTGCTAAACAGCTGATGAATCTAATTAAAGACGATATTAAACCAAGAGATATTGTAACAGAAAAAGCGCTTGATAATGCTTACGCGTTAGATATGGCATTAGGTGGATCAACAAATACAGTACTTCATACGCTTGCGCTGGCAAATGAAGCAGGCGTTGAATATCCGTTGGAAAGAATTAACGAGGTTGCTGCCAGAGTGCCTCATATTTCTAAATTGGCACCTGCTTCTGACGTGCATATTGAAGATTTGCATGAAGCTGGTGGAGTATCTGCTGCTCTTTATGAATTATCAAAAAAAGAAGGAGCATTGCATCTTGATACATTAACTGTAACTGGAAAAACATTGGGGGAAAATATTGCGGGCTGTGAAGTAAAAGATCGTCATGTTATCCGTTCAATTGA
Source organism: Niallia sp. 03133 (assembly GCF_052663225.1). Lineage (NCBI taxonomy): Bacteria > Bacillati > Bacillota > Bacilli > Caryophanales > Bacillaceae > Niallia > Niallia sp. 03133. The sequence goes on along the minus strand of NZ_JBQTCY010000009.1, from coordinate 86,356 downwards.
TGATCCACATTCAGAAAAAGGCGGATTAGCTGTTTTATTCGGGAATTTGGCTCCAGATGGTGCAATTATTAAAACTGGTGGAGTACAAAAAGGCATTACACGTCATGAAGGTCCTGCTATTGTTTTTGAATCACAAGAAGAAGCATTAGAAGGAATTTCAAAAGGAAGAGTAAAAGAGGGGCATGTCGTAATCATCCGTTATGAAGGACCTAAGGGTGGACCAGGAATGCCGGAAATGTTAGCACCAACTTCTCAAATCGTTGGAATGGGTCTTGGCGCGAAGGTTGCTTTAGTAACAGACGGACGTTTCTCCGGAGCATCAAGAGGATTATCCATTGGCCATGCTTCTCCTGAAGCAGCAGAAGGCGGTCCGCTTGCATTTGTAAAAGACGGCGATCATATTGTAATCGACATTGAAAACCGTACAATGGATGCTATTGTTCCAGAAGAGGAATGGGAACAAAGAAAAGCAGAATGGAAAGGCTTTGAGCCAAAAGTAAAAACAGGCTATTTAGCACGCTATTCTAAGTTAGTAACATCAGCAAGTACTGGTGGAATAATGAAAATTTAAATGATGCATCTGATGAGGCAGTTTCGCTTCTGAACAGCTCTGCAAAACCAAAAGGGTGTATTTTTAGAAATGATTTCTAAAAATACACCCTTTTCTTTTTTCCTATATTAAAACTTTAACAAAGATGGAGGCTAAAATCCCCATCTTCGTTTCCTTGTACCTGAAGGTTTGACAAATGATCATTTGTCAACACTATGAAATAAGTGCTAATGTCACTCTTTTTTAATAGACTCAATGCTTTTTACATGGAGAATGTCAAGAAGAAAAACAAATACTGGGATTCCGATAATCAAGCCCCATACTCCAAAGAAATGTTCCGAAAAAATTAGTACAATAAATGTAAAGAAAACAGGTAAATCTGTTTTAGAAGACATCAACTTAGGATTTAATATATAAGCTTCTAGTGCATGGATAATGCAAACAAAAATAATGATAATCATAACATACATATAGCCGCCGATTGTGTATCCGATGGTTAATAGGGGAACAAGTGAAATGATAACTCCTGCTACAGGAATAAGCCCTAATAAGAATACTAAAATCGATAAACCGAGCAATTGTGGAAAATCAAGAATCCATAAACCAATCGTCGTCAATATACAATTTACCAATGCAATAATAAATTGTGCTTCTAAAACTTTTCCAAAAGTTAATACAAACTTTTTCCCGAAAAATTCTATTTCATTATAAAAGGCAGCTATCTTGCTTCGTTTAAAGTTTTCTTTATATTTGATTAAACGAGGCTTCTCTAATAAAAAGAAGAAGCTTAAAATAATTGCCAGCAAAAACTGTATTCCAAGTGTGCTGATATCTGTGAAGTATTTAACGACAAACCCTATGCCTTGTTCAAAATAGCTGTTGATATCTCTTTGTTTAATGACGTCAACAATATAATTAAGAACAGCATTATCATGAGGTCTTGTATAAAAATCGACAAGCTGTCTAATTAATGACGTAATTTCTTCTATTAACATTGGTAAATATTTCACGAAGCTATAGGATAATAAACCAACAATAGCTAAGTAAAGCACGCTTACTATCACGTTTCTTTTTATAGAAATCTGTTTCGAAATAATTTTTTCTAAACGATCCATTAAAAAGGATAGTATAAAGGTGAAAAGCATTAAGTTAATCATGCTTCTTAATACATAAATGCCTAAAATGATTAATGCAAAGATGGCGACGCGTTTTAAACTTTTACTCGCCATTATTTTATTTACTAGTTCCACATCATGTTCCCCTTATCCTTAAATGTTTATCTTCCCCTTTTATTTTACCTTAAAATCATACTTAAATAACTAAAAAAGAATTAGGAAGCATCATTTGCTGTTTTTTTTGCCGGTTTAGGCTTTTTCCATTTAAAGAATTTATTAAGAAAATAGAATATTTTTGAAGACTGTTTTGTTAATAAAGGGCCTAAAATGGCAAGAATAAGCACATATAATGCGGAAAAAGGCTTTAACATCGGCAACAATCCACCGGCAATGCCTAAGTTTGCCACAATAATCGAAAATTCTCCTCGTGAAACAATGGTAAGTCCTATATTAGATGAGGCTTTATGAGATAATCCGGATTTCCGCCCGGCTATCATCCCAGCAATAAAATTTCCAAGAATAGTGATAATAACCGCTCCTAATGTAAACCAAATAGCTCCACCAAGCTCAAAAGGATCGATGGTTAAACCAAAGCTGAAAAAGAAAATAGCGCCAAAGAAATCGCGGAATGGAACAACCATTTGCTCAATACGATGACTATGTTCTGTTTCTGAAAATACAAGTCCTAATAAAAGTGCACCAATTGCTTCAGCAACATGAATAGTCTCAGAAAATCCTGAAATGAAAAATAAGGAAGCGAATACAACAATTATAAAGATTTCATTGGAAGTAATGTCTAGCAGTTTGTTTAATAAAGGAGTTGCCTTTCTTGCGATGATAAAAAATAGCAGCATATATCCCATCGCTGTGCCGATGCTTAATAGCGTCCCGGTTAATGAAGTAGAATCCCCTAATACAAGTCCAGAAATGACAGATAAATATACAGCGAGGAAAATATCTTCGAACATAATGATGCCGAGAATTAATTCTGTTTCTGCATTTCCTGTTCGTCTTAGATCGACGAGTACCTTAGCAACGATTGCACTGGAGGAAATAGTGATGATTCCAGCAATAATAAGGACTTCTATTGTTTTAAAGCCATTTAAAAATCCGTATAAAAGACCCAATGAGAAATTAATTAGTATATAAATGGTTCCTCCTGTTACAATGGAACGTCCTGATTTAATTAATTTTCCAACAGAGAATTCAAGTCCTAGGTAAAATAAAAGGAAGAGTACTCCGATGCGGCCCATAAAATTGATAATTTCTGCGCTCTCAATAAAACGAAGGTCAATAATGCCAAAGTGAGGTGCGTGTGGTCCAACCATCATTCCAACAATAATTAAAAATGGAATGATGGAAAACTTCAACTTACCCGCGAGGATAGCAGCAAATGCTACAAGAAGAAGAGCGGTTCCAACTTCAAATACTAAATGATCCATTAAGTCTCACCTCCAGCGTTTCTTGAAAGTAGTTCTAAAATAAGCTTTTTAAGTGAATGCCTTTCCCCGGAAAAAACTAATGTATCACCAGCTTCAATGAAAGTTTCTGGGCCTGGACTTAACATTTTATCCGCATTTTTTTTCATGATGGCAATAACATTTACATCATATTTATTGCGAATATCTGCTTCTCCGATTGTTTGATTAACAGCCTTGGAGCCTGCTTCCACTTTATACCATTCGATAATTAAGTCATTAAATGCGACTTCGATTGTTTCCAATGCTTTTGGCTTATATGCCATGCCGCCTAAAATTCCAGCAATTTGTCTTGATTCCAGATCGTTGAATGTAACGCTGGAGATGCTTTCTTCATGATCATCGTCATCAAAGTGATATACTTCCCTTCTTCCATCATCATGGATAACGATTACTACTTTATCGTTGTTTTTTGTAATTAATTCGTACTTCTTTCCAATTCCAGGTAATTCAGTTTCTCTAATATTCATTCTTATTTCCTCCTAAAAGTAACTTGGTTTCTAATTGACAAAAATCGAGGCAGTTGTCCGAAAACATTTAAGAAAAAAACGTGTTTCTTATTCAATCGTAAGGCAATAAGCAAGGCGCTTTCGCTTTTCTTATAAATTAACATCAATGCGGGGAGTGGAATGTTCCTCTTTTGTTATTCCTAAAAACTTGAATGTTTCTTGTTTGGTGGAATGATTAAAATGCTTTTGAAGCAAAGAGATAGCAACGCCCCGTTTATAAGCATGATATCCAAACGTTTTGCGCATTGAATGAGTGCCGATTTTTGCATTCAGTCCAATAGCTTCTGCTGCTTGATGGATAATACGATAAGCTTGTTGTCTACTCAGATGTTGATCTGCTTTTTTTGACTGGAACAAATAGCTGTCTGGCAGTATGGAAGTGCTTTGCACATAAGAAAGAATTGCTTTTTTAACTTTTTGGTTAAGATAAATGTCTTTTGTGCATTCTTCTTTTTGTACTATATAAAAATCTTTTATTGTTTCATCGCTAAAAAGATCTTTAACACGGATATCCAGTAACTCTGTAATGGTTAAACCGGTATTAATCCCTAAAACAAATAAAAGATAATCTCTTTCGGAATTTTTTCTTAAATATCGCTTCATGCTGTTGATTTGTTTAAGATCTTTAATTGCTTCCACAACTTCCATTTTTGGATATCCACCTTCCTATGTTACTCATTACTGATTATAACTAATAATGAGTAACATAATTCAATTATAAAGAAAGAAAGTGCCAACGTCAATTGATATGATGTAAGGGTTTGCTAAACATGGTTTTTCATTCATGTAAAAAAATTATTTTTTACATATAAAAGGCTTAAATTCTGTAAAAAAGGGAAATGGGGTTTATAAGTAAAAAGTAAGTTATGGCAGAGTAAAATAGAAGGAAAAGTTTTTTTCTTGAACATTTTTAAGAAAAGCCCTTATAATTAAATGGTAAAACTATAACGTTGCGGTTAGGGGTGGAACCATGGGGATGTGAAATTAAAGATTGGGGAATTAGCAAAAATAACAGAAGTAACAAAGCGAACCATTGATTATTATACAACCCTTGGTCTTCTGCAGCCTGAACGTTCTACCACAAATTATCGATATTATGATGAGAATGCGATAAATCGCATTAAGTATATAGAAGAATGTAAAAAGAAAAAACTTTCCTTAGTGGAAATTAAGGAACGCTTGAATAATGAAAAAGTGGAAATGGTTGATATAGAATATTTAAAGAAGACACTAGACAGCATAGATAAAGAAATCAAGGGAATACTTACTTCTTTTCAGGGACAGGATCATCATAAAAAGAAGGAAGTTAGAAATACTATATCACATGAGAGTATTTCATTAATTCAAACTTTGTTGCTTCTATTAAGTTGAATTTTATTAAAAGAAAAAAGGATAAAATTTTTAATCGGAGAATATGTCTAGCTTAAGCGCTTATTGTCTATCATACATCACAGTACGAATTCCGATGACTAAGGCGCTTTTCGCTTTTCTTATTAATCAGGAGGTGTAAGCCTTTTTTAGGCTGTTTATTGGAGATTTTTAATTTAATTTTATTTGCCATTTTAATAGCATTAACAGGTTTTTTCGTTGCAACAGAGTTTGCGATTGTAAAGGTCAGAAGTTCCAGGATTGATCAATTAGTTGCTGAAGGACAAAAAGGTGCATTAGCTGCTAAAAAAGTGACAACCCATTTAGATGAATATTTATCAGCTTGTCAATTAGGAATAACAGTGACTGCGTTAGGATTAGGTTGGATAGGAGAACCAACTGTAGTTTCATTATTAGAACCAATATTTAACAGATTGGATTTATCAGAATCTGTTGTGCATATCATCTCCTTTATTATCTCGTTTATAGCAGTTACCTTTATTCATGTAGTGGTCGGTGAATTAGCGCCTAAAACGGTAGCGATCCAAAAAGCAGAATCCATATCATTGTTGTTTTCTCCGCCAATTATTTGGTTTTATCGCATTCTGTATCCATTTATATGGCTTTTAAATGGTTCTGCAAGAGTGCTGACAGGATTATTTGGGTTAAAGCCTGCTTCAGAGCATGAGTTGGCTCACTCAGAGGAAGAACTGCGTATTTTAATGTCTGAGAGTTATAAAAGCGGGGAAATAAACAAGAACGAATTAAACTATGTAAATAATATATTTGAATTTGATGAAAGAATAGCGAAGGAAATTATGGTGCCGCGCACCGAAATGATAACCATTAATATTGATCATACTTTTGATGAAATAATGGATATTCTGGAAGAAGAAAATTATACTCGATATCCTGTAGTTAATGGTGATAAAGATAGTGTATTAGGTTTAATTAATATCAGAGAGTTTTTAACAGCGAGAATTCAAAATAAGGAAAAACTTCAAATTGAAGAATATATGAAGCCGATTATTCGTGTAATTGAAACAGTTCCTATTCGTGAGCTGCTTATTAAAATGCAAAAGGAAAGGACCCATATGGCCATTTTGCTTGATGAGTACGGTGGAACTTCAGGTATAGTAACTGCAGAAGATATACTAGAAGAAATAGTGGGCGATATTCGCGATGAGTTTGATGAAGATGAAGTAGCTGATATTCGCAAACTGGATGAAGATCATTATATTGTAAGTGGAAAAGTATTAATCAGCGAGGTTAATGATCTTCTTGGCACACATTTATCGGAAGAAGAAGTAGATACTATCGGCGGGTGGTTTTTAACTAATAATTTTGATGCGGTTGAAGGGGAAGAGATAGAAGAAGAAGGCTATCACTTTATACTAAAAAGCATTGAAGAGCATCATATCCATTTTATAGAAATAATAAAATCCACAACGATTGAAGATGATTAAAACGCAAGGGAGAAGGAGATCCAATAAGGATGTCCTTCTTAATTATAAGTTGCTAGTAAATATTACCATCATTATAGAAAAAGCTGCCTTTAAGAAATCTTGGCAGCTTTTTCTTATGCAGTTAAATACTGTTCTAGTGAGATGTTCTAGAGCTTGTCCTTGTTTTATTTTGTTTATATTTATTCCATCCTTTTTTTACAATCGGATAAATGATAGGCGCCCATTTGATTACTCTTTGAATAAATTTTTTCATACAGTACACTTCCCTTTCTGGTTTTTCTTCTTATTCCCATTTGAGGTCCATGCTAAACAGATAATGAAGTGGAGTAGCAGGAACAGAATTCTTCATTGTAAATACTTTTTCCCTGAACAGACGAGATGGAAAGAAGAAAGGGGAAAAATACCATTTGACTTCTCGATGGAAAGTATATTGATTCTTGTAATTAGCGATGAAAGAGCATATAGTTTTTTATAGAATGTGTCACATATTAAAGCAGAAGGCCTTTAATGCCGCCAAATAAAAATAATTATTATTGAGTAAAAAGTAAAGGATAGGTAATTGAATGGAGAAAATAAAACCCTATTTAGAGAAAGTTCGTCGTTTTTGGAAAAGAAGACATGTTACTCAAATTATCCTTCTAGCAATTTTGTTAGTTGTCCTACTTTCTATTTTATATTTTACGTATTTAGCGAGTCAGGCTAATGTTAGCACACTAAAAGCCGGTTTAAGCCAAGCCACTGTTATTTATGACAAGGATGGAGATGTGGCTTCAAAGATAAAAACAGACCGTACAGAGGGAATAACATTAAAAGAAATTCCAAAATATGTTCCAGAAGCGGTAGTCGCAATAGAGGATGAAAGATTTTATAAACATAATGGATTTGATATTAAGGGAATTGGCCGTGCCTTTTTCAGTAATCTACTGGCTGGAAGAATTACCGGCGGGGGAAGCACCATTACACAGCAATTAACCAAAAATGCCCTTCTTTCTCCTGAACAAACCTATAAACGAAAAGCAGAAGAACTATTTTTGGCAGTAGAGATTGAAAAGCATTATAAGAAAGATGAGATACTGCAAATGTATTTAAATCATGTTTATTTTGGCAGCGGTGCTTGGGGAATTAGTTCTGCTTCCCATAAATATTTTGATAAAAACATTGCAGATGTTTCCATCAGTGAAGCTGCAATGCTTGCAGGATTACTGCAAGCTCCGTCTGCTTTAGATCCGTACAAAAACTATGACGGAGCAATCAAAAGAAGAAATATCGTTTTAAGTAAAATGAAAGAACAAAAAAAGATTACAAATGAAGAGTACAAGAAAGCAAAAGCAGAAAAAATAACCTTGAAAGATGGCGGAGGAACATTTATTAAGAGAGATTATCCTTATTATGTGGATGCAGTTATAGATGAAGCCATTTCTAAATATGGTTTAACACAGGATGAGCTTTTAAAGAGAGGATATAAAATTTATACCGAAATGGACCAAAACCTGCAATCAACCCTTGAAAAAACATTTGCCAGTAATTCATTATTTCCATCCAGTCCGGACAGCACATTAGTTCAAGGAGGCGCGGTATTATTAGATCCAGAAACAGGTGGTGTGAGAGGAATGGTTGGGGGAAGAGGCCAACAAGTTTTCCGAGGATTTAACAGAGCAACACAAATACAAGCGCAGCCAGGATCTACAATGAAGCCGTTAGCCGTCTATACACCTGCATTAGAAGAAGGATATAAAGTTACATCTACTTTGCAGGACAAACCCTTCAAAAAAGGGGATTATGAGCCTCAAAACTTTACGAAGACATATAAAGGAGAAGTTCCTATGTATGAAGCGCTGGAGCAGTCTTTGAATGTACCAGCAGTGTGGCTGCTGAATAAAATAGGGTTGGATAAAGGGTTGGATTCTTTAAAGCGTTTTGGCATTCCTTTAGATAAAGAGGATGAATATTTAGGGATAGCCCTAGGGGGAATGCATAAGGGTGTTTCTCCGCTCGAAATGGCAGAAGCATATTCAGCCTTTCCGAATGAAGGGGTGCGAATGGAAAGTCATTTAATTACAAAAATTGTCGGTCCAACAGGCAATATAATTGTTGAAAACAAAACAAAATCTATGAAGGTCACATCTAAAGCAGTAGCTAATGATATGACATCGATGCTACTAGATGTGATCAAATCAGGAACGGGTCAAGGCGCAAAAGTAACAGGTTTTCAAATTGCTGGAAAAACTGGGTCTACACAATTGCCTTTTGCCAATACTTCAGGAACAAAGGATCAGTGGTTTGTAGGGTATACGCCTAATTTAGTTGGAGCTATGTGGTTGGGATATGATAAAACAGACAGGCAGCATTACTTGCAAAGTAAAAGCTCTGGTGATGTAGTTCCTATTTTTAAGGCAATAATGAATCAGGCTGTTCAATATGTAGAACCTGAAAACTTTGATGTATTGCCAGTCAGTGAACAATTGAAAAGTGGTGCAGAAAAGAAAAAGTATATAGAAGATACAAAAAAAGCTTTAAAGGATAAAGCAGAAGAAATGAAAGTAACAATAGAGGAAAACTCTTCTAAATGGGATAAGGTAGTAGAAAAAATGAAAAAAGATGCAAAAAAAGCACGTGAAAAAGTAAAAAATATAATCGGGAATTAAATAAAGAAATGGAAATGTCCTTAATCTCTAGATAAAAGGTGGTGGGACATTTCTTTTTTTGCGGTTTATTTTAAAAAGGTGTGATAAAAGTAACAGCAATATTTAATTAGTATATTGATTTAATTATAGAAAAAGAAACTATTTTGTTAGAGAAAGAGGATTACTCTCTTAAAAGAGGGGAAAACACTTGTTTAATGAATAGATAATTGTTTGTATAACAGTGTGTTTCTGATAAAAAAATTGAAGATGTTTTGTTTAGGAAAATAGCATTTCCAAGACACATCTGCTATAATAATTTAGTTGACACTAGAGCATCCAGGTTATGAGAGTGTGAGATTACTAAAAAAATTGGTAATTTTATCCTTACTAATTTTGTCACATTTACATATTTGCAGATGTGTTATTATCATACAAGTAGTAATAATAGCTATTTTACCTTATGAAAGTGAATGTTTCATGGCTAGTTTTTGAACATTCTGTGAATATATTAACATTTAACATGAACTGGGAGGAGTTGTACAAAATGAAGGCGAAGAAGGGCTTTTTATTATCGCTCTTAAGCATCGTTCCTATCCTTATTTTAAGCGGGTGCGAGTCAAACATGGTTGTATTTGATCCGCAAGGACCTGTTGCTAAAAGCATTATGGACTTAATTAACTGGTCCCTAGTATTAATGGCAATCGTCGTTATTGTTGTATTTGGGTTATTTGGTTATATCGTTTGGAAATATCGTGAAAGACCAGAGAATAAAGATTATGAACCACCAGAAGAGCATGGTAGCACCTTGCTTGAAATTATCTGGACGGTTATACCTTTTATCATTATTATTGCTTTAACAATTCCTACGGTAAAAACAATTTATGCTTTAGAAGATATTCCGAAAGATTATAAAGATAAAGATCCAGTTGTTATAAACGTTACTTCCGCAGACTGGAAATGGATTTTCAGTTATCCAAAAGAAGGCATTGAAACAGTTAACTATGTAAATATTCCTGCTGGTGTGCCAGTAGAATTTAAATTAACTTCTGCTGGCACAATGCAGTCATTTTGGATTCCGGCACTAGCTGGCCAAAAGTATACAATGTATGGTGCAGAAACAGAGCTATATGTTGTAGCAAGCAACACTGGTTCTTATTTAGGGCAAAATACAAGCTTTAATGGACAATACTATGCTGAAATGCAGTTTGATGTGGAAGCGAAAACCCCAGAAGATTACGATAAATGGGTGCAAGACGTTAAAGATACTGCTCCAAAATTGACAGAAGATAAATACAAGGAATTATTAAAACCAACTCATCTGGGTCGCATGACATTCAATAATACTCATTTAAAATGGATTGATCACGGAAAAGGCGGCGACTCTAATTACTATTTGAATCCTGAATTGTATAAAGTTCATGGTTATCAAGGAAAAACTTTTTATGATGAAAAAGGAACAGATAGCAAAGAATCTGACGGAGGTGAACATCATGGACATTAAATGGAGTGATATTGTTATTACCGGAGATCCATTGATTCTTTCCGCTCAAATTGGCATTATTTTAACAATGGTTGGTGCTGTTGTTGGTATCACCTTTTTGAAAAAGTGGAAATATCTATGGGATGAATGGATTACAACGGTTGATCATAAGCGTATTGGTATTATGTATATTATCGTGGCAGTGTTGATGTTCTTCCGTGGTGGAATCGACGGTTTAATGATGAAAGCACAAACAGCTGTGCCGGATATGAAATTTTTAAATGCACAGCATTACAATGAAGTATTTACAACACATGGTGTAATCATGATTCTTTTTATGGCAATGCCTGCACTAATCGGATTAATGAACGTAGTTGTTCCTTTGCAAATTGGTGCAAGAGATGTAGCATTTCCACAGCTGAATGCACTTAGCTTTTGGTTAACATTCAGTGGTGCGATGTTATTTAATATCTCTTTCGTAATTGGAGGTTCACCTGATGCTGGATGGACATCTTATTTCCCGTTGGCAGGTAAGGAATTTACGCCTGGAATAGGAAATAACTTCTATGCCATCTCCCTGCAGATTGCTGGTATTGGTACATTAATGACTGGTATTAATTTTATTGTTACCATCTTAAAAATGCGTACAAAAGGCATGACATTATTGAGAATGCCAATGTTTACTTGGACAGCATTAATCACAAATATTATTATCGTTTTTGCATTCCCTATTCTTACGGTTGCATTAGCATTAATGACATTTGACCGTTTGTTTGGAACACATTTCTTTACCATTTCTGGTGGGGGAAATGCGATGCTATGGAATAACTTATTCTGGTTATGGGGACATCCAGAGGTTTACATTGTAGTATTGCCTGCTTTCGGTATGTTTTCAGAGATTATTTCCACATTCTCCAGAAAACAGTTATATGGCTATAAATCTATGATTGTTTCGATTGTTGGTATTGCAATTTTAAGTTTTGTTGTTTGGGTTCACCATTTCTATACAATGGGTTCAGGTCCAGTTGTTAACTCTGTGTTCTCTATTACAACGATGTTAATTGCCGTACCTACAGGTGTGAAAATATTTAACTGGCTATTTACCATGAGAAAAGGGCGCATTCAATTCACAACAGCAATGTTATGGTCACTTGCCTTTATACCGACTTTTACTATTGGTGGGGTAACTGGGGTTATGCTTGCAATGGCTGCAGCTGATTATCAATATCACAATACCCTATTCTTAGTAGCGCATTTCCATTATGTGTTAATTCCTGGTGTTGTATATGCTGTATTTGCTGGATTCTATTACTGGTGGCCAAAAATGTTCGGTTATGCCTTAAATGAACGTTTAGGAAAATGGCATTTCTGGTTATTTAATATCGGTTTTAACGTAACATTTATGCCTATGTTCTTCTTAGGACTAAAAGGAGCAGTAAGACGTTCTTATACATTCTCAGCTGAATCTGGATTTGCTCCATTATTTTTATTATCAGCAATTGGTTCACTTATTTTAGCAGCAGGTTTCGCTGTTTTATGCTATAACATTTATTACAGTGCTCGCAAAGCAGACAGAAATATTTCGACAGATCCGTGGAATGCAAGAACATTAGAATGGCATACAGCTTCGCCTGTTCAATTCTATAACTTTGCACAGCTTCCTGAAGTAAAATCATTAGATGCATTCTGGTATATGAAAAAGAATAAACAAGATTTAGTCTTAAAAGAAGAAGAACTGAAAGAGATCCATATGCCAAGCAATTCAGGCCTTCCATTCTTTATGTGTGTAGTATTTGGTCTAGTTGGATTTTTTATGATATTTGAAGTCCATATACTTGCTGCAATAGCTAGTATTGGTATTTTTGTAGGATTAATACTTCGTTCCTTTGATTATGATGATGGTTATCATGTAAAACTTGATGAAATCAAGAAAACGGAACGTGCATGGAGAGGTGAGAAATAATGGCTAAAGTAGATACATCTTTACCGTTGGAATACCAAACGGAACAAAACCGTTTGAATATTCTAGGTTTCTGGATCTTCCTAGGTGCTGAAGTCGTTTTATTTGCATCCTTGTTTGCAGCCCATGGATCATTGGCAACAAAATTTGCTGGAGGTCCAACTCCTGAAGAATTGTTTAAATTAAAGGATGTTATGATTGAAACATTACTTTTATTAACAAGTAGTTTCACTTGCGGTATTGCTATTTGGGAGATGCGCCGTCGTAATCTAAAAGGATTAATCGCATGGTTGGTTATCACTTTATTATTAGGTGCAGGTTTCGTTTTCTTTGAAGTGAATGAATTTATTCATTATGTACATGAAGGTGCAACAATGCAAACAAGTGCTTTCCTGTCTAGCTTCTTTGTCCTGCTTGGTACGCATGGATTGCACGTTTCCATGGGGATTGGTTGGGCAACACTAATAATCATTCAACTATTAAGACACGGGCTAACACCTACAACTGCTCGTAAAACATTCATTATAAGTTTATATTGGCACTTTTTAGACGTAGTGTGGATTTTTATTTTCACATTCGTTTATTTAGCAAGAATGTAAGGGTGGTGTAATAAATGGCGAAAAATCATGAAAATGAAAAATTTCCAATTGGGCATATTGCAGGGTTTATCGTTTCATTGCTTCTAACCTTTGCAGCAGTGGGAGCTAAGTTTACAGATTTACCATTTTATACGGTTATGTATATTATTGGCGCACTAGCAGTAATTCAAGCGCTTCTCCAACTGTTTATGTTTATGCATTTAACAGAAGGAGAAGGTAAAGTACAAGTGATTAATATTGTCTACGCATTCTTTTGTGCCATTGTTGTAGCAGCAGGTACAATATGGGTAATGACATCTGGACATGTGCACTACTAATATACAAATGAACTAAATTAGTAATAGAAAAGTCTAATCTTAATCTGCCTTAAGGATAGCTAAATTAGCTACCACGGGCGGTTCGGATTAGACTTTTTTGTTGTTTAGGAAATAATAAACGAAATAGAGTTGTGGATAACTAAGCAGTATGGTCTGCGTCCAGCTCCGACGTACAGGATGTACTAGTGCCGATGTTGCAACAGGCTCGCAGGATGCGGGTCAATCGACGTTGCAACAGGACGTTGCGTATTAAGTCGATTTTCCTCTTTTGCGTAGTTAATCGGCCAGTTTGTTCGGCGATGAACAAGGCGCTTGCGCTTTTGTTCTTGGAATCAATTATTAGCTCCATGGCATAATTCTGATGAAAAAGATAAAGTGAAAAAGTGATTAGTAATATATATTGCAATTTTATAATAAAGCATACAAAATAAAGTAGAATATAGTAAAAAACAAGAGGGAGGAATGGAGCATGACAGTTCGATTCGGGATTATAGGAACAAACTGGATAACAGAGACATTTATCCAGGCTGCAAAACAAATAGAAGATTTTTCCTTAACAGCAGTGTATTCTAGATCAAAGGAAAAGGGAGATAGTTTTGCTGAAAAACATGGTGCTGCATATGTGTTTACTGATTTAAATGAAATGGCAAAAAGCAACTGTCTCGATGCTGTTTATATAGCGAGCCCTAATGCATTGCATGCAGAGCAGTCTATTGTTTTTTTAAAGAATAAAAAGCATGTGCTATGTGAGAAAGCGATTGCATCTAATGTGAAAGAGCTGCAGGAAATGATTTCTACAGCAAAAGAAAATAATGTTTTATTAATGGAAGCACTCAAAACAACGTTGCTGCCAAATTTTCGAGTTGTGCAAAAGAATATACATAAAATTGGAAAGGTACGCCGGGCTTTTGCAAGCTATTGTCAATACTCTTCTCGTTATGATGCATATAAAGAGGGCAATATTTTAAATGCGTTTAAACCAGAACTTTCAAATGGCTCTTTAATGGATATTGGTGTTTATTGTGTGTATCCGATGGTTGTATTATTTGGAAAACCATTATCGGTAAAGGCTTCAAGCTATTTGTTGGAAACAGGTGTCGATGGGGAAGGAAGCATCATTATGACTTATAAAGATATGGATGTTATTATTATGTATTCTAAAATCACGAATTCGTATATTCCTTCTGAAATCCAAGGAGAAGAAGGCAATATTTTATTCGATCAAATGAATACGCCAAAAAAGGTGGACATCTATTATCGAAACGGAGACAAGGAAGACATTACGCAGCCACAAAAAGAGGAAGCAATGTATTATGAAGCAAAGGAATTTGTGGAACGAATTAAAGCTGGTCAAACAGAATCTCCAGTAAATTCCTATGAAGTATCGTTGGCAGTTATGGAAATATTGGAGGAAGCAAGAAAGCAGACAGGAGTGGTCTTTCCAGCTGATCATAACTAATTAGAATAGCCATCCATCCAAATATTTTAGAGGTGGAAAACTGAAAAAGTTGCTATACATTTTAAAAAAAAGTCAGTATAGTGGAGTTAGAGTGGAATGTAAGCGTTATTCTGAGTTGCGTGGAGAAAAGGAGAGGGAATGATGACTTTATTAGGAGCAATTGAGGCTGGCGGAACAAAATTTATTTGCGCGGTTGGACATGCAAATGGAGAGATAAAAGAAAGAATTTCTATTCCAACAACTACCCCTGAGGAAACAATGCCGGATGTATTAGCATTTTTTCAAAAACATCAAGTAGAAGCAATTGGAATTGGATCGTTTGGACCTATTGATGTAGATAAAAAAAGTAAAACGTATGGGAATATAACCACCACTCCAAAATTACCTTGGAAAGACTATCCACTTTTAGAGGAAGTAAGAAAAACTTTTTCTATTCCAGTTGGATTCAACACAGATGTTAATGCTGCGGCACTTGGAGAGGCGATATTAGGGGCAGCAAAGGGATTGGATAGCTGCCTGTATATAACAATAGGAACCGGCATTGGTGCTGGAGCATATATACAAGGGGAACTGCTGCAAGGTCTGACACATCCAGAGATGGGTCATATTCTTGTAAGGCGGCATCCTCAAGATACGTATAAAGGCAGATGCCCATATCATGGAGATTGTTTAGAAGGCTTGGCATCAGGTCCGGCTATTGAGGCACGCTGGGGAACAAGTGCAAAAAATCTAAGCGATAAAGAAGAGGTTTGGGATATGGAAGGATATTATATTGCACAGGCTCTTATGCAGTATATTTTGATTTTATCTCCTAAAAAAATCATTTTAGGCGGCGGTGTGATGAACCAATCTCAAGTATTTACTTCTATTCATAAATATTTAGGCGACTTTTTAAATGGCTATCTTGTATTCCCAGAATTATCTTCTGAGATGGAGGACTACATCGTTAAACCAGGACTTGGTGATCACGCTGGAATTACTGGGGCTCTCCTGTTAGCTGAAAGAGCATTAGATGAAAGCAAAAAGTATATGATGAAATAATTACAGATTCAACTATATGAATTAAAAGTAGAGACTGTCTAGAAGGCAGTCTCTTTTATTATTCTTTCAAGCTTAACAAGCTGTAAGCCTTTATCCACTTCAAAGCTTTGTTTTATCGTAAATCCCAATTTGTTATATAAACGCAGTGCTGGTGTATTTTTAGCAGCTGTACATACGGTTATATAATTTGCATTCTTTAGGAAAAGATGAAGAAGCAATTTGGTCGCTAAGCCTTGGCCAAATAAAGAAGGATGAACAACAAGTCGGCAGATTTCTATCGAATCAGCCGTTTTCAGATAAGAAATAACGGCAGCCAGACGATTTGTGCTGTATATCCCTAAAAATGTTTCTTCGCTAGATTGTATATGTAAATAATCTTCTTTTAGAGGAGGAATATTTTCGTAGTCAATAATTTTCGATTCTACTTTATAAGCAGCTGTTTGTACTGCTAAAATTTCCTTTGCTATTTTCAATTCTTTATGATCTAACCAGGTTACCATCACTTTCATGTTCCTTTCTTATGAGTATATTCTAGTATACTTCAATTATGAAAGAGATAAGAACAAAAAATCGAATTTATGAACAAATTATTTCCTAACCATTAACGTTGAATTAAATATAGGGAAATCGGATTGCGAAAAAAATAAAATATCGGTTTAATGGAAATAAAAAGGAAAAGAAGAGGTGCAACTATGAAAGTGCTGGTGATAGAGGATAATGAAAGTGTTTGCTCCATGCTCGATATGTTTTTTGAAAAAGAAAACTTTTCAGGAAAATTTATTCATAATGGATTGGAAGGATATCAGCATTTTTTAATAAATGAATATGATTTAATTATACTTGACTGGATGTTGCCTGGAATGGATGGTATAACAGTATGCAGGAAAATAAGAGAAGTAAATAAAGAAATCCCTATTATCATGCTAACGGCAAAAGATTCAGAGTCTGATCAAGTGCTTGGACTGGAAATGGGAGCAGATGATTATGTAACAAAACCTTTTAGTCCATTGGCATTAACTGCTAGAATGAAGGCAGTAGCAAGAAGGTTTCATAAAACAGATGAAGATGAATCGCAAGAAACAAGTGTTGTGACAGTGAAAA
This sequence comes from Niallia sp. 03133, assembly GCF_052663225.1. Lineage (NCBI taxonomy): Bacteria > Bacillati > Bacillota > Bacilli > Caryophanales > Bacillaceae > Niallia > Niallia sp. 03133. The sequence goes on along the minus strand of NZ_JBQTCY010000009.1, from coordinate 69,289 downwards.
AAGAAACGAGAGAAGTATTTATTTTAAATAAGCGAATTCCTAATTTAACACCAAAAGAATTTGATCTCTTAACCTTCTTTGTACAGCACCCAAAACAAGTATTTTCAAGAGAACAAATTTTAGAGCAAGTATGGGGGTTCCAGTTTTATGGAGATGACAGGACAGTAGATGTCCATATTAAAAGGCTAAGAAGAAAAATTGGCCGAGATAACCAGCCATTTTTCCATACAATATGGGGAGTGGGCTACAAATTTGATGAAACGGTGGTTTTTAATGAGGATTAAATATATTTATCAGCAATTGATCAGTCACATAAGCGTAATTATTGTTGCTTTCTTAGTAGTTAGTTTTGTATTTACTCATTTTGTTGAACAATTGGTATTAGAAATAAAAGGACAAGAGCTACTTGAATATGGTGTCAATATATTATCAGACTTGCAAGAAAATCCATCTCCTGCCGAGTATCAATCTACGCTTATAAAATATAATGATGTTTTAGGAAGCAGAGGAATCGGTTTTGGGATGTTCGATACTCAACGAAATCGGTTGTATGCGGTAGGAGGGAACTTTTCTATTACAAACGATGAGTGGAATAAAATAAAAAACGGAAAAGGAAAAATAATTAAAGGGAGTACATGGCGTGGAAATCAAGAGGTTACACTTGTTGCAATTCCTTATTCGGTAAATGGGCAAGTTGCTGGAGTCATCTCCCTTACTGCACCATTAAGCGACTCTAAACAAATGATTAATAAAATCAATGAATACTTGGTATATACGGTGTTTTTCGCTTTTGCTGTAGCACTATTATTAAGTATTTTATTATCACGCATCCATGTTAAAAGGCTGAAAAAATTACAGGAGGCAACAAGCCTTGTTGCGATTGGAGATTATAATGTTAATGTTCCTTCCTCCAATTTTGATGAAATAGGGGAATTGGCGAATGATTTTAACAGCATGGTTGGAAAATTGCGAGAATCAAAAGAAGCAATCGATGCTTTAGAGAATAGAAGAAGACAATTTATGTCGGATGTATCCCATGAAATGCGGACACCTTTAACAACTATAAGTGGTGTAATAGAGGGCTTAAATAATAATATGATTCCGGAACAGGAAAAGGGAAAAGGTCTTACATTAGTAAGCCAGGAAACAAAACGACTGATTCGGTTAGTAAATGAAAATTTGGATTATGATAAAATCCGGTCGAATCAAATTGTACTAATGAAAGAAAGGATACAGCTTCAAGAGGTTTTAGAAATTATTCAGGAGCAGTTATTTACACAAGCAGAAGAAAAAAAGGTGGAAATTGAAGTTGTTGTTGCGGAGGAAGTGATGATTTATGCAGATTATGATCGCTTAATCCAAATTATAATGAATATCACCAAAAACAGCATCCAGTTTACCGAAAATGGTCTGATATGGCTTCGCGGCAGGATGGAAGACAACAACACCATTATTGAAATCGAGGATACAGGAATTGGGATTGAGGCAAAAGAAATAGAGAATATATGGAAAAGGTTTTATAAAGCAGATATATCCAGAACGAATACACCTTATGGCGAATTTGGGTTGGGTTTATCTATTGTGAAGCAATTAGTGCAATTCCATAAAGGCAGCATAACGGTTGAAAGTGAAAAAGGACAAGGAACAAAATTCACTATTAAAATTCCATTAAATGAATAGTCAGCCTGAAGTTGGTGCAAATGATACTTATCTATACTATGACTCTGTTTCTTTTTAGGAAACAGAGTTTTTGTATAAGTATCACAGTTGATATAGGGAAAAAGTTTCAGCTCTGCGTCTCGGTTTATTCTTGATTATTTCTAGTTCTTTTCAAAATTTGTTAATAATTTATTCACATATAATGGTTAAGATGTATCTATAAGATAGCAGCAAATAAGGTTTTTAATAGATTTTTGCTGATTCAATAAATGAGCATCTTCCAAAGTAGATATAAGCGGGAAGGTGAATGGGAAAGAGATATAAATAAAGGAGGCAATTGAAATGAATGATTTTGATAAAAGAAAAGATCATACAGCAGAGGAAGAACAGGATATAGACAGAAAAGCGGAGGAGGCATTAAATCATCTCAATGTGGCAGGAGATGAAAATAAACAAAAAGAAGAGACTGCTGCTTCAAGCAAACAGGATAATGCTGAACTAACTGCTTCCAATAAAAATTTAGATACTAAGAGTGCTGAATCAGGGACAAGGGAAGAACCAGAAGCAGCTGAACAAGAAAAGCCGCAAGATAGATTAGAAGAAGAAAATACAGGAAACCTGATTGCTGCTTCCATGGAAGAACCGACAGCACAGCGTTCAAATATACAAAAATCAGGCGGGAAATCAAAAGTAAAAGGGTTTATTTCCCTATTGGCAGCAGGGATTGTAGGATCGGCGTTAACGGTTTTTACAATTCCGTATTCTGATTTATACCAAGACAAGTATGAAAAGGTTGAGCAGCAAGTGGAGGATTTAACAAAAAAAGTAGAAAACAGCAATTCTAGTAACATTACAGCTCAAACCACTACTGCTGCAGCTTCCTCTTCTGGGAATTCCTCTTCTATCGCAGATATGGTACAAGCATCATCAAAAGCAATTGTTGGAATAGTGAATTTACAGAAACAGCAAACAAACCAGTTTAACCAAAGCTCCCAAGATGATGTGCAAAGCGGCTCTGGTTCAGGAATCATCTTTAAAAAGGAAGGCCAATATGCATATATTGTAACAAATAATCATGTCATTGAAGGGGCTAATAGTTTAGAAATATCGCTCTATAACGGCGATAAAACAGAAGGTAAATTAATTGGTGCGGATGCTCTTACGGATTTAGCGGTAGTTAGAATTGATGCAAAATATGCAACAGACACGATTGATTTTGGCGATTCTTCTACACTAAGACCTGGAGACCAAGTTTGGGCCATAGGAAATCCCCTTGGACTCGACCTATCTAGAACGGTTACACAAGGAATTGTCAGTGCTGTAAATAGAAGTATAACCGTTAATACTTCTGCAGGAGATTGGGCATTTAACGTTATTCAAACAGATGCAGCAATTAATCCTGGAAACAGCGGCGGAGCATTAATCAATGCAGCCGGCAAGGTTGTTGGCATAAACAGCCTGAAAATTTCAGAAGATGGAGTAGAAGGATTAGGATTTGCCATTCCAAGCAATGACTTGATACCTATAGTGAATGAAATTATCGAAAAAGGAAAAGTGGAACGCCCATATATTGGAGTTGGATTAGCAAGCTTGGAAGAAGTGCCGCGCATGTATTTAGAAGATCTCCCGAATAAAGTAACAAAAGGAGTAATGGTTACGAATATTGACTCTAATTCTGCAGCTGCTAAAGCAGGATTAGAAGTGCAGGATGTTATTGTTTCAATTGATGGTACAAAGTTAGAAGGATCATCTGATTTAAGAAAATATTTATATACAAAGGTTAAAGTTGGAGATAAAGTTAAACTAGAAATATATCGTAATGGCAAGCTTAAAACGGTAGAATTGACCTTAACGAGCAATACAAATGCGAATTAATAGTGCTTGAGAACCAGATGGATCTACTCCGTCTGGTTCATATGATGAAATAAAAGAATATGTTAATAATTTGGACATAATTTTATGTTAACATTTTGTGTATGTCTTCGTTCAATAGAATGGTATAGGCATCTATTGATAGGAACAAATAAAAAGGGAAAATAGAAAGGATAGAACATGATAAAGAAAAAGAAAGTGTTTTTGCCAATTCTAGGGATCGTATTAATTGCTTTAATTGCAGGTTCTGTATTATTAGTGAAAAAAGAAAATACAGCAGCAACTGTTAATGGAGAGAAAATAACAAAAGATGAATTAAATGAAGCATTAAATAAACAATATGGTTCAAATATTCTTGATTCGCTTATTGCGGATAAAATTGTAGATTTAGAAGCAGAAAAAGAAAAAATTAAAATAACGGAAAAAGAGAAAAAAGAGGAAATGAATACATTAATTGCTTCATATGGTGGAGAAGATGCATTTAATTCAGCATTAAAATCAAATAGTGCTTCCAAATCGGATATTGAGAATCAAATGGAACGTTATTTGAAGATAAAAAAATTGTTGGCGCCAAAGATTAAAATTACGGACGATGAAATTAAATCTTATTTTGATGAAAATAAAGCTAATTATGCACAAGCTGAGCAAGTAGAAGCGAGTCATATTTTAGTAAAAGATGAAAAAACAGCGCATGAAATAAAGAAAAAATTAGATGATGGAGCAGACTTTGCCGACTTAGCAAAAGAATATTCTACGGATACAGGATCAAAAGCAAATGGCGGAGAACTTGGCTATTTTGGAAAAGGAGAAATGGCACCTGAATTTGAAGAAGCAGCCTTCTCCATGAAAGTAAATGCAATAAGCAACCCAGTAAAAACAGATTACGGCTATCATATTATTAAAGTTACTGGTCATAAAGATGCAAAAGATGCCAAGCTGGAAGATCATAAAGAGGAAATAAAAGAGGCATTGTTAGAACAAAAGCTGCAAACAGAATACAGCACATGGCTGGAACAGAAAAAGTCAGATTATAAAATTAAAAACTATATTAAAAATTAATTGGTTGTAAGTGTAAGTATACGGGAGAGGCTATTCTAATATGGGATAGCCTCTTTGTTTAGGAGATATTGACATGTGGTTAATAACCATATTATTGGTACAGAAACGGTATCTCTCCCTTTAATAGAAAGGTCGTATCTTAAAATTATTTGTTTGCCAGGATGAGAAAACTACATATTTAGTTAAATATAGGAAAAGATAAATAGAAGAAAAAATATTTTAAAGGAGGAAAAGGAGAATGAAGCATCTACTCATTCTTTTACTATGCACAATAGGACTTATGCTGCCAAATCATGAAGGAATGGTGCAAGCAGCACTAACATCTCCAACTATTGACGAGAATGCAAAGGAAGAAGATCAAGCTTTTTTAAAGCAAATGGCTGAGAGTCTTGGCATCAAAACGGAAGGAAAAGAATATGCAAAAATAAAAAAAGAAATTCATGAAGTTTTAATTAAAAAAGAAGCAGAGAAATTAGGCATTAAAACAGAAGGAAAAGATATAAAACAAATAGCAATGGAAGTCCATGAAAAAAATATAAAACAAGAAGCAAAAAAATTAGGAATTAACACGGAGAATAAAGATTTACGAGTGCTGATGAAGGAAGTCTTCGAAGCGAAAATTCAACAAAAAGCAAAAGAGTTAGGCATTGATACAAAGGGAAAAGATATGAATCAGCTTGGAAAAGAGGTTCGAGTAAAAATCATTTATACAGAAGCTAAAAAAATCAACATAAAGACAGAGGGGAAAGAACTTGGGGAAATTGCAGAAGAAGTTAGAGAAAAACAAATAATGACCGCAGCAGAGAAGCTTGGATTAGATACAAAAAATAAAACTGCAAAAGAGCTGTTAAAAGAAATGATGGTAAAATACCCTGATGAAGTGAAAAAATTAAAACTTCTGTCATTCTATGAAAGAGTCGGAATGCATGGGCATGCGAAGTTTAAGCATGAATAGATAGAAGCAGAAAAAGTAATCACTTATAGTGGTTATTTTTTTATTGTTATTGAGATAATTTGATCAATCTATTTGTTGAAAATTACATAGGATATTTTATCCATTTAAATAAGTCTTTTCTATTAAGAATCAGCATAGAAAATCTAAGGTTTTTTACCTAGGAATGAATTGTTCTTTCGTTGTTCTCTCAAACCTAATATCTATTTTTGTGAAAAAAAGTCATAAATGAATGTATTTTTTTTCAAGGATTAGTATGCTTATTTTAAAGGGCTTTAATTAGCAGAATATTGTCCTTCTTTTTTCCTTATCCTTTTTTCGTAGTTAGTCATATTTTAGAGGGAAATTTGGAAAAGGACATATATAAAACAAAAAACTTTAGAAGTACATTTAATAGCAAACAGGGAGATTGTATAGGAGGAATACATATTGAAACAAAATTCCAAGCTGCGAATTACAGAAAAAGATAATAATATATACAAAGCTTTATGTGATTTGTACAAGGAAAGAGGCCAGAGTGCAGGTATTGGTCCAACTGAAATTGGTTTAAAGGTTGGAAGAGATCCTTACGATGCATCTGCATATTGTAATGCATCATTAAAAAAGCTTATGCACTTTAACAAAATTGAAAAAATAGATAGTGGTAAATATAAACCAATACTATAGTCAAAGAACGGCTAAACGAAAAGCTGGGATAATACTTATCCTGGCTTTTTTATTATTTTTATCCCACCAGATAAAAAACGATAAATTATTTTGAAATAGGATTGCGGCTTGATTAAACTATTGTATAATAAACAATAAATAGTAAACATTATGTTTAATAATACTAAACATCCGAAGCTTAAAGTTTACTATTTCTAAACAAAAAAGTGGGTAATGATATGGAAATTGGAAAAAAAATAAAAAATCTACGTTTGAAAAAAGGACTAACACAAGAAGAATTAGGAGAAAGAACCGATTTAAGCAAAGGATATATTTCTCAATTGGAAAGAGAGTTAAGCTCTCCATCTATTGAAACTTTTTTTGATATTTTAAAAGTGTTAGGGTGTTCACCAAAACAATTTTTTGATGAGGAAGAACGACAACAAAAAGTGGTATATACAGAAGAAGATGTGACAAATTTTTATGAAGAGGAACGGGGCTATCATATAAAATGGCTCGTCCCTGAATCAAATGAAAAAGAAATGGAACCGATTAGGTTAAGTTTATTAAAGAAAGGAGAATTTAAAAAATTTGAACCGTCCCTTTCAGAGACTTTTGTGTTCATTATAGAAGGAAAGGTGCTATTAAAGCTGGGTAAACAAGAATACATAGCAAAAAAAGGGCAATCGATCTACTATCATGCAACAGAGGAGCACCAGTTGTTTAACATGGCAGAGGGAAAATCGGAGCTGCTGCTTGTAGCAACAGAATCCTACCTTTAAGGAAAAGAATACAGACTGCCAGCTACGTTTGTGCGACCTTTATTATATAGAAAGCTCCTACATATGAGGCTGCGAATGAAACATATTCGTTAGGTTTTCTTTTATCCCACTCTTAACGGGCAGTAAGACCCCCACCACTGATGGAAAGGTTCACTTTATAATTTTGTAGTAACAATAGAATAGAAGTTTTGGCTGCATTAATCGTTCTAAAAAAGGAGGAAAACGATGTCGGAACCACCAATTATTCGATTTGAAAATGTGAAAAAGGTATATGATCCTCATACAACAGTACTTGATAATATAAGTTTTGAAATGGAAAGAGGAAAATTTTATACACTCCTTGGTCCCTCAGGATGTGGAAAAACAACGGTTTTAAGATTGATTGCAGGATTTATGGAGCCGACATATGGAAATATTTATTTTCAGAATAAGGTCATTAATAAAGTTCCCGCCAATAAGAGGCTAGTAAACACCGTATTTCAAGATTATGCACTTTTCCCTCATTTAAATGTGTTTGAAAATGTTGCTTTTGGGCTGCGCATAAAGAAATGGAAAAGGCATTTAATAGAGAAGAAAGTGAAAGAAGCATTGCGTTTTGTAAACTTAGAAGGTTATGAAAATAGAGAAATTAGTGAAATGTCGGGAGGGCAAAGACAGCGTGTTGCAATAGCTAGGGCGATTGTCAACGAGCCGGAAGTAATTCTTTTAGATGAACCGCTGTCTGCTTTAGATTTAAAGCTGCGGACAGAGATGCAGTATGAATTAAGAGAATTGCAGCAGAGGCTTGGCATTACCTTTATTTTTGTTACACATGATCAAGAAGAAGCGTTAGCCATGTCTGATGAAATTTTTGTGTTAAACAAAGGAAGAGTGGAACAAAGCGGTACACCTACAGATATTTATGATGAACCAATCAACCGTTTTGTTGCAGATTTTATAGGAGAATCCAATATTGTGTCTGCCAGAATGAAAAGAGATTTTGTTGTTGAATTTGGCAGTAAAACATATGACTGTGTCGATCAAGGATTTGATGTAAATGAACGGGTGGAAGTAGTTATTCGACCAGAAGATTTAGTGATAACTACGATTGAGAAGGGAAAGTTAAAGGTAAAGGTTGATTCCCAGTTATTTAGGGGAGTTCATTATGAAATTTGCGGCTATGATGAGGCTGGCAATGAATGGCTTGTACACTCCACAAAAAAGGCGGTTGTTGGAGAGGAAATTGGTTTGCATTTTGAATCGGAAGCAATTCATGTTATGAGAATCGGAGAATCGGAAGAAGAATTTGATCGGCGTCTTGAAGCATATGGTGCTGCAAATGAAAAATAACGCCAAATGGTATACTATTCCTTATTACTTGTGGATCATTCTTTTTGTTATAGCACCTGTTGCTCTAATTGTGTATTATTCCTTCTATAATATTGAAGGAGCATTTTCTTTTGCTAATTACCAAAAATTCTTTACACCTGTTTATCTTAAAATGACGATAAGTTCTTTTGGGTACGCGTTTTTAATTACGTTTTTTTCACTTATCATTGCCTACCCCACAGCCTATTTATTAACTAAAACAAAGCATAAGCAGTTGTGGCTCTTATTAATTATTCTGCCTTCATGGATTAATTTATTATTAAAGGCATATGCCTTTTTAGGTATTTTTAGCACATATGGAGCAGCTAATGAACTTCTGCAATTTATTGGTATTGGGAAACAGCAGTTATTATTTACTGATTTTAGTTTTTTATTTGTGAGTGTCTATATATTTATTCCCTTTATGATTTTGCCGATTTTTAATGCTTTAGAGAAATTGAACCCGAGCTTGCTCGATGCATCGAAGGACTTAGGAGCCTCTTCTTGGATTAGTTTTAAACGAGTCATTTTTCCATTAACCATTAATGGAGTCAAATCAGGCTGTCAAGCTGTATTTATTCCGGCGTTGTCTTTATTTATGATAACAAGGCTGATTGCAGGAAATCGCGTTATTACACTTGGAACAGCAATTGAACAGCATTTTTTAATTACACAGGATTGGGGAATGGGTTCTACGATTGCTGTATTTTTAATTATTAGTATGATTATTATTATGGTTCTTACCGGAAGCAGAAGGAAGGGAGTTGAAAAATGAAAAAATTTTCTGGTTTCTCTGTTTTCTATTTAGCAATTGTATTTGCCATTTTATATGCTCCCATTTTTTATCTTATTTATTATTCTTTTAACAGCGGTGGGAACATGCATCACTTTGAAAACTTTACCTTTAAATGGTATAAAGAACTTTTTCATGATACAAGATTGCTGATTATTGTACTGAATACAATCATTATTGCCCTGTTATCTGCTGCGATCTCTACTGTCATTGGCGTATTTGGTGCGATCAGCATTTCCATGTTTCAGAAAAAGCAAATAAGAAATTCTATTCTTTCTTTAAATAATGTGCTGATTGTTAGTCCAGATGTCATTATTGGAGCATCCTTTCTTATCTTTTTTACAATCTTAGGGATAAAATTAGGATTTTTATCTGTTTTATTATCTCATATTGCATTCTGTATCCCGATTGTAGTAATTATGGTTTTGCCCAAACTGCAGGAAATGAGCCCGAGCTTGATTGATGCGGCTTTAGATCTGGGGGCAGGTTGGAGAGAGGTTCTTGCAAAAGTGATTTTTCCATATATTTCATCAGGAATTTATGCTGGTTTTTTTATGGCATTAACATATTCTTTAGATGATTTTGCTGTAACATTTTTTGTGACCGGAAATGGATTTACGACATTATCTGTAGAAATTTACTCATTGGCAAGAAGAGGCATCGCCTTAAATATCAATGCCCTATCTGCACTTTTATTTTTGTTGACACTGCTTCTTGTAATCGGTTATTACATGATTATTCAACGAGCAAATAAAAGAACTGCCATGGGGGTGAAAAAATGAAATCTTTATCCCGAGGATTAATCATTATTTTAGTATTATCTGTTGTTCTTTTGCTTATTGTACAGAAATTAAATGCCACAACAGGCTATACAAGTGGCAATGCATTAACTGTTTACAATTGGGGCGACTATATTGATGCAGATTTAATTGAAAAATTTGAAAAAGAAACGGGAATTAAAGTTGTTTATGAGACGTTTGACTCCAATGAAGCAATGATGACAAAGATTCAACAAGGTGGAACGAATTATGATATTGCTATTCCATCTGAATATATGATTGATAAAATGAAAGAGGAAGATTTATTAATTCCAATTGACCACACAAAAATTCCAAACCTAAAAAATATAGATAGCCGCTTTTTAAATTTATCCTTTGATCCAGGCAATACATACTCCATCCCTTATTTTTGGGGAACGGTTGGCATTGTATATAATCCGAAAATGCTGAATGGAAAAAAAATCACCTCTTGGGAGGATTTATGGGATAAAGATTTAAAAAGTGAGATATTGTTGATTGATGGGGCAAGAGAAATAATAGGCATGAGTTTAAACAGCCTTCACTATTCTCTTAATGATAAAAATCATCAGCACTTAAGACAGGCAAAGGAGAAATTAGATAGGTTGACTCCGAATATAAAGGCAATTGTAGGAGATGAAATTCGTATGCTGATAGAAAATAGAGAAGCTGCAATAGGTGTATTATGGTCAGGCATGGCCGCAGAAATTATGTGGGAAAATGAAGATGTACAATATGTTGTTCCGAAAGAAGGATCCAATCTCTGGTTTGATAACATGGTAATCCCAAAAACAGCTAAAAATATAGAGGGTGCACATAAGTTTATCAACTTTATGCTAGAAGCTAAAAATGCCGCCCAAAATACAGAGTATGTAGGTTATTCTACACCAAATAAAGCTGCAATGAAGTATTTGCCAAAAGAAATTACGGAAGATAAGCGATTTTATTTAGATGAAAAAATGACATCTAAGTTAGAAGTATACGAAAACCTTGGACAAAAATCACTTGCTGAATATAACGATCTTTTCTTGGAGTTTAAAATGCATCGAAAATAAGAAAAGCGCAAGCGCCCTGGCTCATCGACAGAATAAGCTGGACTGAATCGAGTGAGATAAAGGAAACACGAAGAACGTAGTGATTCGATGTTGACTTATCGTAGACGAGGTGAGGGAAGCGTTGAAGTCGATAGGGTGCTGGAGCTAGACACTTGTCAGACTTCAGAAAACTTATACTTTCTTACTCTTTAACAATAGGCTGATCTAGAGGATGTTTTATCCCCAGATCAGTTTTTTTATTGTATAGGAAATTATAAACGAGATAGAGTTGTGGATAACTTAGCAGTTTGGTCCGCGTCCAGCTCCAGCGCCTATCGCCTATCAAACTTCAGGTCATCTCCCTACGATAAGTCAACATCGATTCGCTATCGCTCATCGTGTTTCCTTTATCTCAGTCGAAGCCTTTCCAGTTTGTACGGCGATGATCAAGGCGCTTGCGCTTTTGTTCTTTGAGAGACTGTTTTTTTGGTTGTTAATATCCACTTTAAGCTGCAGTATCTGTCTCTTTAAGAAGAATGAGCTCGTATTTAAACAGTTGAATGCATATGCTAAAGTACTCATTCTAGCTTCTTTCGGTAAACTGGTTCTGTGTCCCTGCGGGAAATTACAGTAGGATGACAATTGTTAAATGTAAACGGAGAGATAAAAAGGGTTTACATTGTGAATGCACCGGGATTAAAGTGTGATATTTTTATCAAAAAAGATCTTAACAAATGTAGAACAATTAATATTATTTTGGTGTTTACTAGAAAAAAATGATGATTATTGACCTAGTTAATATGGATTAATAAAACGATATCTTCTATTTTCATTACTTTTGAATGAGTTGACGTGTGTCCATTATCACAGTAACCTTGTGGTGACATCAATTTGTTATTTATTTGAACAGTTGGTGTTTTAAGAAAGATTTATATGGGTATGAAAAAGTAATCTATAAATGGCCATTTATATGAATGATTACGAATTTTACTTGAATTGGATTCTGCTTATTAGAACCGGTTCCGCAATTAATAAAATTTATAGGAATACTACAAAGAATGTGAGAGGGGAAACTCGAATGAAATTAGGCAGAGTCCTGAAAAGAGCAACTGCATTATCCTTTACAACTGCTTTACTTGTAGGAGGAGGAACAGCAACTTTTGCAGAAGGAATAGATAGCAATAGCTATTATAATGACTATGGGGTTTCTCATATGACACGTTTGGACATGTATGAAATGTCTAAGCAGCAAACTAATGATCGTTATACAGTACCACAATTTGATGCAGCAGCGACAAAAAATATACCAGCTGCAAAAGGGTTTGATAAACAAGGGAATCCAATCGATTTAGACGTTTGGGATACTTGGCCTTTGCAAAATGCTGATGGTACAGTAGCAGAATATAATGGATACCATATTCTTTTCGGTTTAGCTGGAAATCCTAAAGATGGCGGCGACACATTTATTTATATGTTCTATCAAAAAGTAGGAGAAACATCTATTGATAGCTGGAAAAATGCTGGACGTGTATTTAAAGACAGTGATAAATTTGTTCCGAACGATCCGCTTTTAAAATATCAACAAGAAGAGTGGTCAGGTTCTGCGACATTAACTTCTGATGGAAAAGTTCGTTTATTCTATACGAATCGTGAAGGCGTAATTCCTGAAGAAAATCATTTCGGTAAACAAACTTTAACTACTGCACAAGTAAATGTTTCCGAGCCGGATAGCAATACGCTAAAAATAGATGGAGTGGAAGATTTTAAATCGATCTATGATGGTGGAGACGGTAAAACATATCAAAACGTTACACAAGCTTTCGGTGGGGGAATGAATGCAGATAACCATACGTTAAGAGATCCTCACTATGTAGAAGATAATGGCCGCAAGTATTTGGTATTTGAAGCAAATACTGGAACAGACTACGGTTATCAAGGAGCAGATCAATTATTTAACCGCGCTTATTATGGTGGAAATAAATTATTCTATAAATATGAAAATGATAAGCTGTTGAATAGTCCGAAAAAAGACTTAGCGGAGTTGGCTAACGGAGCATTGGGTATCATTGAATTAAACGATGATTATACGATGAAAAAAGAAATGAAGCCGCTTCTTACAGCTAATACAGTTACAGATGAAATAGAGAGAGCGAACGCATTTAAAATGAACGGAAAATGGTATTTATTTACAAGTACAAGAGGATCTAAAGTTGCTGTAGATGCCCAGAATGACAAGGATATTTATATGTTGGGTTACGTGTCTGATTCCTTAACAGGACCATATAAACCTTTAAATGGAACAGGACTTGTTTTACATCATGACCTAGATCCTTATGATGTTACATTCAACTATGCACATTTTGTAACACCAAGTAAAAAAGGCAATGAAGTAGTAGTAACTGGCTATATGACGAACAGAGGCTATTTTGAAGATCGTCATACTACATTTGCTCCGAGTTTCTTAATGAAACTTAATGGTTCTAAAACGTCTGTTGTGAAAGACAGTATTTTAGAACAAGGACAATTGACGGTGGAAAAAGAGAAAAAATAAGGCTGATAAAAGGCTAGGGATTTAACTCGAAAAAACGGAGATAAGAAGAAAATGCCGATAAATGAATATCGGCATTTTCCTTTCTAAGATATATATGTTATAAAAGGAAGGGGAAATGAACGGTTAAAAACAAGGAGGTTTTATTTCTGAAGAAAGAAAAGTCTAAACAAAAAAAGATATATTGGTTTATTTTTTCGTTTATCATGTTATTGGTGCTTGCAGTAGCTTGTTATGTAGCGAACGAAAAAGATTCTAAGCAAGAGGAAAAAAGCACGGACCCAAAAGATCCAAAACCTTCCTATCGAGCTGCCTATCACCTCAATTCTCCTGATAAATGGAAAAATGATCCTCAAAAACCTATCTATATGGATGGGAAATTTCACTACTATTATCTATATAATAAAGATTACCCTGATGGAAATGGAACAGAATGGCGTCATGTAACATCCACGGATTTGGTTCATTGGAAGGATGAGGGGATTGCCATCCCAAAATATACAAATAAAAATGGTGATCCTTGGACAGGTTCAGTTGTTATCGATGAAAATAACACGGCAGGATTTGGAAAAGGGGCGCTTGTCGCCATTGTTACGCAGCCATCAGCAGATGGAGGGAAGCAAGAACAATATCTTTGGTACAGTCAGGATAGAGGGAAATCTTTCACTTCTTATAGTGAGAAGCCAGTAATGTCTAATCCGGGACAAAAGGACTTCCGAGATCCAAAAATTATTTGGGACAAGCAATCGAATAGATGGATCACATTAATGGCAGAAGGAGCAAAGATAGGTTTTTATGAGTCAAGTAATTTAAAGGATTGGACATATATTGGACAGTTTGAAACGCATAATATTGGAATAGTGGAATGTCCTGATCTTTTTCCAATACAAGCAAATGACGGGACAACGAAATGGGTGTTAGGTGCAAGTGCTAATGGAAAGGCTTATGGCAAACCCAATACCTATGCTTATTGGATAGGGAATTTCGATGGAAATCAGTTTACTGCCGATAAATCTGAACCTCAATGGCTTGATTATGGATTTGATTGGTATGGTGCGGTTACATTTGATAATGGAAAAAGCAGTGATAAACGTTATGCTTTAGCATGGATGAACAATTGGGACTATGCAAATAATACTCCTACATTAAAAGAAAACTTTAATGGAACCGATTCTATCGTTCGAGAAATAACGCTGCAAAAACAAAGCAATAATGAATATAGCTTATTATCTCAGCCTGTCCAAACGCTGAATAATATCGTTCAAACAACAGAGACGTTTAACGATATAAAGGTAGATAGTACAAAGACATTAAAGGCAGAAGGAGACAGCTATGTAATGGAAGCAGATATAAGCTGGTCTGATCTTGCTAATGTTGGCGTAAGGCTGCGTGAATCGGATGATAAGACAAGACATATTGATGTCGGAGTTAAGGCAGATGAAGGATACACGTATGTAAACAGAGGGAATACGGGACAGCCAGATGAAAGCAGACGCTTATTGGAGTCGAAAGCACCTTTTGATAATGCGAAAAAGAATGTGCATTTAAAAATCTTTGTTGATAAAACAACAATAGAAGTATTTGTTGATGATGGAAAAGTCGTATATTCAAATGAAGTATTTCCTGAGCTGAATGATAAAGGAATCAGCTTATTTACAGAAGGCGGTACTGCTCATTTTAATAATGTAACGATCAAGCATCTTCAAACAAAAGGTAAATAATAGATATAGAAGAGCTTTTTTAAATAATAACCCCAATACTCTTTTTTATAGGATGAAGAAATTCAGAATAGAAATACTATAAAAAAGAGGGGGATATTATGTTAAAAAAGCTCATTTTTTCTTTCATTATATTAATTTTCTATGTGAATGCTGCCCATGCTGAGCAAACAGACCATAAGAATGTTTTGGCAATTGTAATCGATGATTTTGGAAATAATATGAAGGGGACAGAGGAGATGCTTAATTTGCCTGTTCCCATCACAGCAGCCATTATGCCGTTTTTGCCAACAAGCAAAGAGGATGCAATACGGGCACATAAAAAAGGCCATGAGGTTATTGTTCATCTTCCCTTAGAGCCGAAAAAAGGGAAAAAAAGCTGGCTGGGGCCTGGTGCCATTACAACCGATTTAAGTGATAGGGAAATAAGAGAAAGAGTGAAAAAAGCAATTGAAAGTATTCCATTCGCTGTTGGAATGAATCATCATATGGGGTCAAAAGCAACAGAAGATGAGAGGGTTATGCGCATTATATTGGATGAGTGCCAAAAACATAGTTTGTTTTATTTGGACAGTAAAACAACAGGCAAGAGTGTTGTCAAAGAATTAGCAGAGGAGCTGCATGTTCCTTATTTGGAAAATGATATGTTTTTTGATCATATTTACTCTAATCAACATATTGTAAAACAAGCCAATAAATTAGCGAATGAATTAGAGAAGCAGAAACAATTAATCGCAATTGGACATGTTGGGGTCACTGGGCCAACTGTCGTACATGTTTTAAAGGAATACATCCCAGTGTATCAGGAAGAAGCTACTATTGTCCCGCTGTCTAAGCTGATTAATGGATATGAATTATTAAACAAGGATTTGCCATAAAATAGAAATTTGCAACAGGGGAATACAGGCAGCTGCAATAAAACGACCAAGAGCATTTATCAATAAAATAATAAATGCTCTTGGTTTTATTCTTCTATATTTTATTCTTCTATATTTTTGTCATCTTTGTTTATTGTTGTGTTTTCCATAGCGTTGTCTAATTTTCTTAAATGCTTGGCTGCAAACTCTTTGCCTCCAAGACCAAAGGCTAAACCAAACGCTAATGCCAACCCGCCAAGAATTAGAATAAAGGCAGAATTAACAATGGAAGACGCGACACCTAGTTGGTCTAATGCCATAAACACAGAGACAGCAATAATGGCATATTTAGCAATGGAAGGCAATAAGCGGAAATGGTTGCCTTGTAATATGCTGCCTAACAATTTTTGAACTAAATAGCCTAGCCAAATTCCAACACCGATAATGACAATTGCAGCAATTACTTGTGGCAAGTAGGCAACTACAGCTGTTGATAGTGTTACCAAGAATTGTAAGTCGATTAGGTTTAAAGCTTGTACAGCCAATAAGAAAATGACTAAAATTTGGACAATTGATCCAATAATGTTGGAAATGCTTGCAGTAGGATTAATGCCCATTTTTTGTACATAGGAATCCAAGCCAAGATTCGCTAATAAGGATACAACCATATTCTTCAACCATTTTCCTAGCCATACACCAATTAAAATGAAGAAAATAGCGACAGCGATATTTGGAATCATTGTTAAAACATCATTTAGCATGCCAATAGCTGGAGCTGATATTCCTTCAATATCCAGTTTATCGAGTGCAGAAATTACAGTCGGTATCATAATAAAGATAAAAATAATATTTCCTATGATGGAGGATAAACTTGTATTTTCAAATAGCTTTGTTAAGCCCAAACGGTTAACGAAATTTTCTGTACCAATGCTTTGTAAAAAGCTCGTTACAATGGTTCGAACAATCTTAGCAACAAACCATCCAATAAAAACAATTAGTGCTGCTGCTAAAAGTTTAGGCAAAAATGCCAACATATTATGAAGCATGTTTGTAAATGGTTCAGAAACCCCTTGAAGATTTAAAGCACCTAATACTGCTGGCAAAAATAAGAGCAATACAAAATAAAAGACAATGTTAGCTACTCTGTCTATTAAATTTGGCTGTTGATCTTTGTGTTCAATCAGTTTCCACTTTTGCAGTTTTTCATGTGCATTTAACGTATTTCCTGTTTTTTTAATAAGATATTTTAAGCCGCTTGCTATTAGCCATGCAAACACTAGAATGATAGCAGCCTTTAATAAATTAGGCACAGCACCTAATATAGAAGAAAGCATGCTTACTAATGGAGAAGCAATAGAGGTTAAGCTTAAAATGTTAAAGAATAAGGTGAAAACAAAAACAAGCAAAATATAGTAGACTACTTTACTGATAATTTTTTCAGAAGAGTATTTTGTCGTGTTTTTATCTCGAAATAGTTTATTATCAAGATTTGTTTTCTTTAAACCTTTTAATACGATTTTTTCAATAACTTTCGCAATGATCCATCCAATTATTAAAACTAAAACTGCTAGTAATAAATCTGGTAGTCTATCTAAATAATAGTTCCACCCGTTCCAATAATTCATTCGATTCATACATGTCACTCCTTCATTTCACGTTGATTAATAACCATTTACCCAGTAAGTGTTTGTTTAAACGAGAAATGAATAAATTTCTTTAAAGAGAGTGACAGCTCAATTAATAAGAAAAAAGCGGTTTGATGCGCAGATAAAACAGGGTATTTTAAAGACCTTCTTCCTCAAATCGATATAAGTCTTCATTACTTCCAATAACAATTAATACGTCGCCTTTATGAATAACTTCTTCAGCAGCCGGCGATACAATTGTTTGCCCTTTTCTTTGAATGCCAATAATCGTACATCCATATTTAGCACGAACATTTACTTCCATGATAGATTTTTGATTTATTTTTTTAGAGGCAATCATTTCTACGATGCCATGTTCTTGAGACAATTCTATATAATCAATCATGTTTTCTGAGACAACATGATGGGCAATTCTTTTTGCCATATCTCTTTCAGGATGAATAACACGATCTGCACCAATTTTTTCTAAGACTCTTTTATGGTAGTTGTCAGAAGCTTTAACCCATACTTGGCTAATGCCTAACTCCTTTAAAATAAGGGTTGTTAAGATGCTTGATTCTACATCATCTCCAAAGGAAACAAAGGCATGATCCATGTTGCGGATTCCTAATTGACTAAACGCTGCTTCGTTCAGTGCATTCATTTGAACGCAATGTGTTGCTAATCCTTGATATTTTTCTACCTTTTCAAGGGATTGATCAATTGCTAAAACTTCTGCGCCTATTTCATGAAATTCTTCCACTAAGCTTCCGCCGAAATTGCCTAATCCTATCACAACAAATTGTTTATTCATTTCTACATCCTCCGTTTAAATTTTAATAGACTGTAGACAAAGCATTTTTACACAAACTTCAAGCTGGTGAAAATGTCTTATTTCTAGGGGTTTTTCGCTGCCAGGCATATCATTTATACATTCATTATAAAGTGAACCTTCCATCAGTGGGGGTTTTCTTTATCCCCCACTGATGGTTAGTTGAACTTATCGGACCTTTACGGGCCAGTTTCAACAATTTCTCTGGGGGTCTTACTGCCCGTTAAGTGTGGGATAAATGATATGCCTATATCAGTGTGTTTTTCCATAATATGAAGATATTGCAACCTTGCTGAAGCAGGCAAATTGTAAAGGAGAGGCTTGAAGTATCTATTAATGGGGAATAAAGGGAAGTAAGATTAACCAGGAATTATTTTTCTTTAGACGAATTGATAAGTATAAAAAAAGAAGGGAAAGTACAATAATGAGATATAAAAAAGTGTTATTTCTTTATAATGAAAATGCAGGAAAGGGTGATATATATAATTTACTAGGCATTTGCATGAGAATTTTAACCAAGCATATGGAGCAGATAAATTTGTGTAAAACGATAAGGCCGCTACATGCTATGGAATTGTGTAAAGAGTATGGAGAGAATGTAGATTTGGTGGTGGTATTAGGAGGGGATGGAACAGTCCATGAATGTATAAATGGACTATCGCAATTGGAAAAAAGACCTGTCTTGGCGATTTTGCCTGGAGGAACCTGCAATGACTTTACAAGAACTTTGGGAATAACTCAAAACATCGAAAGAGCTGCAGAAGAAATAATCCTTGGCAAAGAGTCGCCAGTGGATATTATACAAGCGAACGAGCACTATTTTTTAAATTTTTGGGGAATAGGGCTTATAGCAGAAACCTCCAATAATATTAAAGAAGAGGAAAAAAGCTTACTTGGAAAGGTAAGTTATTTTCTAAGTGCAGTAAGAACATTAAATAACATGGATAATATGAATATTATACTTGAAATAGACGGGAAGAATATAGAAGAAGAAGCGATAATGGTATTAATTGCAAATGGTAAATACATTGGAGGAAAATCAATACCCTTTCAAGCAATCGAATATAACGATGGATTTGTTGATGTTTTTATTGTTAAAAATACAAATCTTAACTTGCTGAAAGAAGTTATTGCTTTAAGAAAGGAAAGTGCAGACGAAGTAATGAATAAAGATATTCATTATTATCGAGGCAAAAGTATAAAAATTGATACTTCTGCTCCTGTTGATGTAGATATGGATGGAGAAGTGTATACACAAACACCAACTAAGATAAACGTTTTGCCGAACCATTTAAAAGTAATTAAGCCTGTTTTATAGAGAACAAAAGCGCAAGTGCCTTGATCATCGCCGTACAAACTGGCCGATTAACTACGCCACGGCCTTATGTCTTCATCGGCACTTGGTACATCCTGTACTTCGGAAGAAAACCCCCACTGATGGAAAGGTTCACATTATCATTTCCTAGACGATGAAAAAGTTGTCCCAAAAAAGCATTGGGACAACTTTGAAATTTATTCAGATAAGTATGCAGTTAACATCCAAACGTGTTTTTCGATTTTGCCGGACAATCCGATAGCGAGGTCATTTGTTACATTATCCTCTAATTTGTCAGCATGCTCAGCAAGAGCTTTTAATTGTGTATTAATATGGCTGAAATCTTCTACAAGTGATCTTACCATTTCTGTTGCAGATAGTGGTTCTGTGCTTTCTTTTAATGTAGAAGTTTCAATAAATTCTTTTAAAGTAGATATAGGGCTTCCGCCAATTGCAAGCAATCTTTCGGCAATTTCATCCACAGTGGCTGCTGCTTCATTGTATAATTCTTCGAAATTTCCATGTAATGTAAAGAAAGAAGTTCCTTTTACATACCAATGATGTTGATGCAATTTTGTATAAAGCACACTCCAGTTAGCAATTTGTACATTTAATTCTTTTTGTAATTCAACTTTTGTTTGTAATCCCATTATTATTAGCTCCCTTCAATTAACTTATAAGATAATTATAACAAGTTTTAAATTAAAATCAATACTTATTTATAATTATTTTAATTTAGTTTTTATTATAACTAAATTTTTTCCTTAATTTGAAAATAACATAAAAAGGCAATAATTGATAGATAATTCTGTATATTTCATAGAATAGTCATAATCAGCTGATATTCTCTTTTATATGCTATTATCAATGAATGATAAATAAACTCATTCATTGATAATAGTTCCCTTTTTTTTATAAATAAACGAAGCCACTTTTTAAAAGGCTCTTTTTCTATAGATTGTTGTTATTTAGCCCTCAGCCTGAATACACTTCGCTTTCCGCGGGGCGAGCCTTGAGCCGCTTCGTCGTTTCACTCCTGCTTTCTTCTCGCCTGTCTCGCTAATCTAAACAGTAGTCTATGTGTATTCAGGCTGCTCAGTATTTCTAAAAAGTTTTTCAACATGTTAAAAAGCAACAAACTTTTAGAAAACAGCCTTTTAATAAATCACATTCATCATGTTCATTATTTGTAATAAAGCTGCTTTCTATTTATATAATGGAAAGATTCACTTAAATTTCATCATTTTATTGCTCTTCATTTTATAAAAAGATTTTGTTAAAGAGATACAAATAAAAAAGGGGAGAAAAAGCGATGGTAGCCATTCTCACCTTTTTTGCTTTGTTGAGATCCGTTTTCCATTGTCCAGCTACAGACGCCATCGGCTCGAGGTCATAAGAAAGGCTAGCAGAGAAGCAAAGAGCACCTTCACTGCCAGCCTTTCTTATGCTTGTCGCCAATAACAAGGAAGGCGCCTTCCGCTTATCTTAATATGAAGAGGAGGAAAACATATAGGATTTATGGTGGTAACGGATGCTGAAAATTAAGCCCATCGCCAACATATTGGTCATAAGAGAACTACCTCCATAGCTAATAAAAGGAAGAGGAATTCCTGTTATCGGCAGAAGCTGAATAGTCATCCCTATATTTTCAAATACATGAAATGTGATCATGCTTATAATTCCGACACAAATATAGATGCTATATGTATCATTAGCTGTAAAAGCTGTACGTATTAAATGGTATATTAACAAAAGGTAAAGACAGATAACAATGCTGCCGCCAATAAAACCATATTCTTCACCAATAATAGTAAAGACAAAATCCGTATGCCGTTCAGGTATATTATATACATCAGTCTTGCCAATACCTTTTCCGTCTACTAATCCGGAGCCAATTGCACGCAATGATTTTACGAGCTGTAAGCCATCATCACCAGCCTTAAAAGGATCTAGCCAAGAATTAATCCGTTTAAATTGATAGTCGTCAATGTCTAAATATTTTTTTAAAAATTCTCTTTGATAAATAGCTAAATAAAGGACTGTGGAAGCAAAAGCGATAGTAGCTCCATATAAAGGAATGATTATTTTCCACGTTATTCCTGAAACTAATATCATTCCTACTAGGATCGCCATTAATACAAGTGTTGTCCCTAAGTCTTGTACTATTACTAAACCGATCGGAAAAGCAGCCGTTATTCCCATTTTACACAACAGAATAAAATCAGTTTTAACAGATGGATAAATGGTTTTTTCATGATGATCAAATATTACTTTTGATAATGCCAATATATAAAAAACTTTCATGTATTCGGAAGGCTGGACGCTGCCGACACCTTTAATAACATACCAGCTTTGTGCACCATTTCTTACGGGTGTGAAATCAGTGTCAGGCATCACAATAAGTCCTAGTAAAAGAAAAATTCCAATTCCATATAGTATCCACGTCATTTTTCGAAATTGCTCATTGTCAAAATAAATACATAAAGCTATTGCGGCAGAACCAACTACATACCAGAAAATTTGAGAGGTTAAAAACGTTTGTCCTTCTTTTTGTGCACTATAAATGGAAATGCAGCTTAATAAACAAAACAGCAGCAAAAGAAGACAAAGCGTCCAATCAAATTTATCTGAAAAACTATTATTTCTACTTTTCATACAAGTAAGCTCCTTATTGCAAAAAAATGAGGTGTTAGAATGCTCCTATATATAGACGACAGTTATTCTTTATTTGTTTCTATTTTTTTCTAACATGATGAGGCAGTATGTTCCTATCCCTCAAATAAAGGAAGAAAAAGTAGGGGTAACTGCCTGTATTCAGTAAAAAAACAATCCTACTATTTATCCCACTCTTAACGGGCAGTAAGACCCTCGCCTCAAGATGCCGAGAAATCGAGGAAGGTAGGCGGGGGATAACTGCAACTGCCCGTAAAGATCCGATAAGTGCAACTAACCATCAGTGGGGATGAGGAAAACCCCTACTGATGGAAGTTTACTTTATTGTAGCGCAAGATTATTAATTTTTAATGAAAGCCAAAAGTTTCAGTTTGTTAATAACGAGTAAGGAAAAAGTACATAAAGAGACTCCATGTACTATAATCATTAAAAATGAATATAGTACATGGAGCCCTAATTTAATCACATTAAATGTGTAAGAAAAATCTTTGCAATTCCAAAATAGATGAATAAAGAAAAGATATCATTTAATGTTGTAATTAAAGGTCCTGATGCAACAGCAGGGTCAATTTTTAATCGGTATAAAATTAGTGGAATAATAGTTCCGGAAAGTGTTCCTATAATAAGGGTGAAAAATAAAGAGCTTCCAACAACAAATCCAAGTATCGGATCTCCTTGCCAAATATAGGCGATTAGCGTAATGACTATTCCACATGTTAATCCAATAATTAAACCTACGGCAAATTCCCTAAGCAGCACACGGACGACGACTTTTTTTGTTATATCATTGGAAATTAATCCGCGAACCATAACGGCTAAAGATTGGGTTCCTGTATTCCCGGTCATTCCAGAGATCATCGGCATAAAAAAAGATAATGCTACTACTTTTCCTAAAATATCCGAATAACTGCTGATGATGCTTCCAGACACCACGCCAATAAACAGCAGCAAAATAAGCCAGGGCAATCTTCGGTATGCTGCCACAATTGCTTTTGTTTCAAAGTCAATCGATTTACCTGCAGCGGATAATTTTTGAATATCCTCATCTGCTTCTTTAATGACAACATCAATAATATCATCGACTGTGACAATTCCCATTAATATATTTTCTTCATTAACAACAGGAATAGCAAGAAAGTCATATTTTTGAATAGTCTGTGCTACTTCTTCCTGGTCTTGGTCAACAGAAACGCTGATAACTCTTTCGTACATAATATTTCGTATTTTCTCCTGCGGTTCGGCAATTAATAGATCTCGGTACGAAACTACACCTACAAGTGTACGTTTTTGATCAATAACATATAGGTAGCTTAAGGTTTCAGCAAAATCAGCAAATGATTTTAGCTTGTCAACAGCTTCTCTGATTGTATAGTAATCACGAATCCATACAAAACGGTTTGTCATAAGTCGGCCAGCCGTTTCATCTGGGTAGTTCATTAAATTTTGAACAATTAACGATTCTTCTTTTTTCATTCCGGAAAGTAGGAGTTTGATTTTTTCTGGAGATAGTTCATTCAACAAGGATGCAAGGTCATCGTTGTCCATTTGATCGAGTACTTTTCCGGTTTTTTCAATCCCAAGTTTATTTAATACGCCGAGCTGTTCTTCTTTATTTAATTCCTCAATCAGGTTTGCGAGCAAATCTATATTTAAAAAGAGCAAAAATCGGGTTCTATGTTTTTCGGGGAGGCTCTCATAAATTTGGGCAATATCGTATGGCTGCAGCTCATCAACGATAGAGTCAAACTCAGACTTTTTATTCTCTTTAAGTGTTTTAATGATGTGAAGTGTGATTTGATTTTCTGTCATGTTTTGAATCATACTTCTCACGCTCCCTTCAAACAGTTTATCTCTTGGTGTATACCCTGTTCTATTATATGAGATAACCAAGCAGAAGGAAATGGATAAATTTATGAATTAACTGGAGAGGAGGAAGAATTAAAAAGTTTGTTATATTTTCTGACATTTTAGTTGAAGCTTTATTAATTTCCTATAGAATAAAAGTATATTTTTTATAACAATTTCGTATATCCTTAAAAATTGGTTTAAGGGTCTCTACTTGGAAACCGTAAATTTCTAGCTACGAAAAAATGTGCAATATTTATGCATATTTTTTTGTAGCTTTTTTTGTGGTAACGATAAAACGACTAAGGGGATGAATTAGGATGTCAACTATTTTAATAAAAAATGCACAAATTGTCACAATGAATAAATCAGAGGAGATAATAATAGGCGATATACTTATTGAAAATAATATCATTAAAGAAATTGGGCAGGGTCTTAACGAAGCAAATGCGGAAAAAATCATTGATGCAGCTAACAGAACTGTTATTCCTGGTTTTATTCAAACGCATATTCATTTGTGTCAAACTTTGTTTCGTGGAAAGGCAGATGATTTAGAGCTAATGGATTGGCTGCGCAAAAGAATTTGGCCATTAGAGGCTGCACATGATGAAGAGTCCATTTATTATTCTGCGATGTTGGGAATAGGAGAGCTTCTGGAAAGCGGTACGACAACAATCGTGGATATGGAAACAGTTCATCATACAGAGCAGGCTTTTCGAGCAATTGCGGAAACTGGGATTCGTGCCGTTTCTGGAAAAGTAATGATGGATAAAGGAGACCAAGTCCCATTGCCTCTTCAGGAAAAAACAGCAGAATCCATTCAGCAAAGTGTGGATTTGTTAGAAAAATGGCATCAGTATGATAATGGAAGAATACAGTATGCCTTTTCGCCAAGATTTGTGGTTTCATGTACAGAAACATTATTAAGAGAGGTTAAAACCCTTTCAGATCACTACAATGTAAGAGTGCACACACATGCTTCTGAAAATTTGGGAGAAATCCAAATTGTTGAAGAAGAAACGGGCATGCGAAATGTGGTTTATTTGAATCATTTAGGTTTAGCAAACGATCGATTAATTTTGGCTCATTGCATTTGGCTGGATGAAGAAGAAAAAAGAATAATAAAGGAAAAAGGCGTTCATGTCAGCCATTGTCCTGGATCTAATTTAAAGCTAGCTTCCGGTATTGCAGAAACGCATTATTTACTTTGCGATCATGCTTCTGTTAGCCTAGGAGCGGACGGTGCGCCATGCAATAATAATTTAGATATGTTTAATGAAATGAGATTGGCTGCACTTATTCAAAAACCGATTCATGGACCAACTGCCATGGATGCAAGAACAGTATTCCGGATGGCAACTATAGGCGGGGCGAAAGCAGTTGGCATGGAAAAGGAAATAGGCAGTATTGAAGTAGGCAAAAAAGCAGATTTAGCTATATTAAATCTTAATAGCTTTCATACCTTCCCTTCGTACGATGTAGACCCTATTTCAAGAATTGTCTACTCAGCAACTCGTGCCGATGTGGAAACAACCATTATTGATGGGAAAATTTTGATGGAAAATAAAATTATGAAAACGGTAGATAAAGAACTTGTATTAAAAGAATCGAATATAAGCATTAAAAGATTGTTAAAACGAACAAATATTTAATAAAAATCCACGAAATACCTAGCTGCAAATAAAAAAGAACAAAACTGTGTAAGATAAATGAGTAGATAAAGTGAAACTTCCATCAGTGGGGGATGAGGAAAAACCCCTACTGATGGAAGTTTACTTTTTTGTTCTTGTCACCCAATTAATATTTTTTTGAAACAAACTTTTAATAAGATATTTTCCCTTCTTTTTGATAAACTAAAGTGAATGAAAAATGTCTTTCTTTTCATTTTTTGCTTGTTTAGATGATACTTCAAAAAATAACCAGGGCAAGCTCCCTTGATCCTCCTGTTTTTTGAAGCATCGTCTCCTTTTTAGTGATGCTAAAAAGCGTGTAAAATCTTTTGATTGATACGAATAAGTCTAAAAATTAAGCCTTTTAAGGCAGGAGAGAAGAGAGATTTTATTAATCTTTTTTTGCTATAAGGGTTGGGGGGTACTTTATGAAAAAAAGCAATCATGGTATTCGAGATGTTATCTATATTCATTTACATGAAAAGGAACGGTTTGTTCTTTCTTATGGCATTGAATTTAGTGAGTTTTTTCAAATTTTAGGGGAATCGATTCCTTCGATATTATTATTAAAGCATAAGTTTGAAGAGGGAGAATTTCACTCTCATACGATGCTTGAATATGTGCCAAAGCCTAAACTTGCAAAGCTGGTAAAAGAGGATGTATACGGTTATGGTGATTTTGCATGGATAGATTTTGAAGAAACGGAAGCGTTGGATATTTTAGAAGGGCAGACAATTGCGGAGCTTCTCTATCTTGGCCATATAAAAGATCATTTAAAAGCACCATTTTACCAGCAGTTAGACAATCAGTTTGTTTATTTGGCTCATGATGATGGCTGGTTTAATAAAACCTATTATAAAAATTTGGATAAGTTTTATCATTTAGTTTGCGAAGTGATCGCAAGCAAGCTGTCTCAATTGAAATTGGAGAAAGCGTTATTGGGACTAAAGAAAAAAAGGACGTATCCGCCAATAACGAATCAGATTATGGCCGTATTGAAGGACTATATGAAGGAAGGGATGGTTCTTTCTATACAGAAAACCGTTCAAAATCGCTTTCGGCTTGAAATTCCAATTTGGGTAATTGGAGATTTTTCCAACATGGACAGCATGTATGAAGAATACGAAAAAAAGAGCAGACAAACAAGTGATGCGAAGCTTATATTTGATAAGAAAACAAAAGAATGGCAAGTCAATATTTTATAATAAGGTGAAATTAAAATGGAAAAAAATGTTTCTGTAGTGTTTCCCAACGCTTTAAAGAGGATGAAATATATTAGCAGGCCGAATCGGTTTATTTTGCATTGTTATTTAGAAGCTACAGATTCTGAGGAAATAGTGCATTTAGCCGATCCTGGGAGATTAAAGGAGTTATTGATCGAAGGCGTTGGTGTTTATGTACTGCCAAGCACAAATCCAAATCGTAAAACAAAGTGGACTGCAGTGCTGGTGGAGGCAAATGAAGGAGGATTCGTTTCTATCAATACAACATATCCAAATATGCTTGTAGATAAAATGGTAAAGGAATCTATTATCCCAGAGCTGCAAGGTTATAAATGGATCAAATCGGAATATGCTTATGGAAGTTCTCGCTGGGATTTTTTATTGGAGCATGAAAATGGAACACCTTTGCTTCTAGAAGTTAAAAGTGTGACATTGGCAGATAATCATATTGGTATGTTTCCAGATGCAGTTACTGCAAGAGGGACAAAACATGTAAAAGAAATAACCAAAATTGCCCAAGAGGAAAATATGCATACAGCCATTCTATTTATTGCGCAGCGTGAGGGTATAAAAAGGATAACAACTGCACCACATATTGACAGAAGGTTTGCAGAGGCTTTAGTAGAAGCGGAAAAGGCAGGCGTAATGCTGATTGGGTACAATTGTAAACTTTCAACAACAGGGATTGCTTTAAATAAGGCAATTCCTGTTACTGCAAAAAACATTTAGTCTAAATAGTCAAATTTCGAGCTTTATAGTGTATAATCTATTTGATGAAAAATGAAATAGATAGAATTTGGTGTTTTTCTAAGAAGATGTTTCGATTTCAGGATGTAGACTTCATATACCAGCAGATGTTTTCAGCTATTAACCTCTCCGTTAATGAGTAATGAGTATTTTAGTTAAATGTAATAGACAGCCTGAAAATACATTCTTCTTCGAGAAGCTTAAAAGGGAAGTTGGTGAAAGTCCAACACGGTCCCGCCACTGTAAATGATTGTGAACTGATGATAACCACTGTACATTTTAGTATGGGAAGGTTCAGGGAGCAGAAATCATAAGTCAGGAGACCTGCCATTTTCTATACACCCGAATAAAAACCTACGAGGATAGGGCGGTGTGGAGCGAGCTTTGAATGAATTTAAAGTCATCCCAACATCTCTATTTGTTTGTAGAGGTGTTTTTTATTTTTCAATTATATTTTGAAAAGGGCGGAACAAGAATGAAAAAGCTTTATACTTTATTATTTGCACTTCTTTTAGCTGTTGGCGTGCTTGCTGGCTGTGGAGAAACACAAAAGAAAGATAATGCAGATAGCAATGAAAAGAAAACAGAAGAAGTATCTTTTCCAGTTACCATTAAAGATGCGGCTGGAGAAGAAGTAGTAGTAGAAAAAAAGCCTGAAAAAATTGTTTCTTTAATTCCAAGCAACACAGAGATTGCTTTTGCTTTAGGTTTAGGAAAAGAAATGGTAGGAGTTTCTGACTATGATAATTATCCAGCAGAAACAGCAAACGTTGAAAAAGTAGGCGGCATGGAGTTTAATGTCGAAAAAATTATTTCCTTAAAACCAGATGTTGTATTAGCACATGCATCTAGTGCGCATAATTCAAAAGAAGGATTACAACAGCTGCGTGATTCTGGCATTGATGTAATAGTTGTAAATGATGCAACAAATTTTGCTAGTGTCTATGATAGTATTGAAATGATTGGTAAAGCTACTGGAGAAACAAAAGAAGCTTCAAAAGTTATAACTGACATGAAAAACAAAATAGCTGCTATAAAAGAAAAAGCAGCAAAAATTTCTGATAGCGATAAAAAATCAGTATATATTGAAATTAGCGGAGAACCAAGCATTTATTCAACAGGAAAAAATACTTTTATGCAGGAGATGCTTGATACCATTAATGCTACGAATGTTGTAACACAAGAAGGCTGGATTCAAGTAGATCAAGAAGCGATTATTAAAGCAAATCCTAATGTGATTATTACTACTTATGGAAGTTATGCGAAGGAAAAACCAGTAGATACAATTGCTAAACGTAAAGGATGGCAGGATATCACTGCTGTTAAGAACAAAGCAGTAGTGGATGTAGACTCTGATACAGTTACTCGTTCTGGTCCTCGTTTAGTTAAAGGGGTAGAGGAAATTGCGAAAGCAGTATATCCAGATGTATTTAAATAAAAAGGGAGCGGCTTATTTATATGCCGCTTTTTTTCTCCTTTTTGCCATGATTATTGCTATTTCAATTGGAACAGTGTCCATTCCTGTAGAAGATGTAATAAAAATAATTATTAATCCCATTATTCCAGGGGATTTATTGACTCATGTTGATCCTATGTACGTTAATATTGTACAAAATATCCGATTGCCTAGAGTGATTTTGGCAGGACTGGTTGGTGCGAGTTTATCCATCGCAGGTGCTGCATTTCAAGGGCTGTTGAGAAATCCACTTGCTGATCCATATACACTTGGTGTTTCTTCAGGAGCATCTGTTGGTGCTGTAATTACCTTGTTTTTTCATGTCACCATCCCGTTTATTGGAAACTTTACCCTTCCTTTATTAAGTATACTATTCTCCTTTATCACCATTTTTTTCGTATTGATATTTGCTAAAAAAATGGATCCGACGATGCGAGTAGAAACGATTATATTAACAGGAATAATTTTTAGTTCTTTTTTAAGTGCTTTTATCTCCTTAATGATTGCTTTAACAGGAGATGAGTTAAGACAGATTATTGGCTGGCTTCTCGGCAGTGTTTCCATGAGAGGATGGGTTTATATAAAGATCATCCTTCCGTTTTTTATTATTGGTACAGGCCTGCTGCTTATACAGGGGAAGGAATTAAATGCACTGGCATTCGGAGAAGAAAGGGCGCAGCATTTAGGAGTAAATGTTCAAACAAGGAAAATTCTCATTTTGCTTGCTGGCTCGATTTTAACAGGTGCAGCTGTGGCTGTTTCTGGAACAATAGGCTTTGTCGGTTTAGTCATTCCGCATTTAGTCAGAATTTTAGTTGGACCTGATCATAAGCATTTGCTTGGATTATCCATGATAATCGGAAGCGGATTTCTTATTTTGACAGATTTAGCTGCAAGAACAATCATCTCTCCAACGGAGCTGCCCATTGGTGTTATAACAGCATTAATTGGAGCGCCTATTTTTGCCTTAATCTTAATAAATCGTAGAAATGGGAGGAACAAAAAGAATGCTTAAAGTAAATAATCTCTATTTTCAATATACTGGCCGAACCATTCTTTCTGATCTGTCATTTTCTGTAAACAAAGGAGAGCTTCTAGGCATATTAGGACCAAATGGCAGTGGCAAAACGACGCTTCTAAAACTGATCAGCGGAATTCTAAAGAGTGAAGAAGGCGAAATTTTTATAAAAGAGAAGAAGATTACAGATTATACAGCAAAAGAGTTAGCGAAAATAGTTGCTGTTTTATCTCAACATGCAAAAGAGTCTTTTTCTTACCAAGTGAAAGAAATAGTAGCGCTTGGGAGATACGCTCATCAACGGACATGGCTGCATTCATGGAGCAAGGAAGATGAAGGCATCGTGCAAGAAGCAATGGAGATCACAGGAATTGCTCATTTCCAGAATGCATCGATTCAAGAATTATCTGGAGGAGAAAGACAAAGAGTTTATTTGGCTCAAGCGCTGGCGCAGGAACCTGAAATATTACTTTTAGATGAACCGACAAATCATCTCGATTTATCCTATCAAAAAGAGTTGTTGGATAACTTAAAGCAGTGGAGTCAAGAAAAGGGTTTAACCATTATCAGCATATTTCATGATTTAAATTTGGCTGGTTTATATTGTGATCGACTTTTACTGCTTCATGAGGGAGAAATGGTGGCAGATTCTCTTCCCTCAGAAGTTCTACAAGAAGAGAAAATAAAGAAGGTATATAAAACAAACGTCAAACAAACTATGCATCCACAGACAGCTGCACCACAACTTGTTCTTTTGCCCCAAAAAATTTCTAACAGCGAGATACTTATTGATGAAAAGTATTTAAGTGTTTCATCACAATTTGTTGTACTATCCTCACCTAAGCCATTAAGAACCATATCATCAGGAGTGACAGGGGCTGGTATTGGCTGGTACAACAGTTTTGTCAATAGGCATGTAGATAAAAGCTATCAGTGTGATGACTACCAGCAAGAAATGAAGCAATATCTGCTTGAACACCATTTTAATCCTGGACAGACAGTTGGCATGATGACAGCAGTCTACGTAGAAGATGCTGCCTACCATACATATAAAGAAGGTGATTTTTCTGTTTTTATCGTCGTTACAGCAGGTGTTGGAAATGCTGTCGATGCTGCTAGAAGCAAGGAACATCCTTCACATCTTCTGCTAGGAACGATTAACATCTGGATTTTTATTAATGGTGAGCTTTCGGAACAAGCGTATGTACAAAGCATTATGACAGCAACTGAAGCAAAGGCAAGCGTGCTTCGCGATCAGCATGTTATAGATCCGAATACTGGCACTATTGCAACAGGGACATCGACAGATAGTATTTTAATAGCGGCGACTCAAGAAGGGACTAAATTAGAGTTTGCGGGAACTATTACACGATTAGGTAAATTAATTGCAGCAGGTGTAGCTGAATGCTTAACTGAAGCGTTGGAAAAAAGAAACAGAAGGATGCAATCATGATTATTTATCATCTTATCAGCATCACCATTGCTATTATCATCGACAAAATAATTGGAGATCCGCCAAGCTGGCCACATCCCGTAAAATGGATGGGAAAGTTGATTTCCTTATTAGAAAAGAAATGGAATAAGGGTGATAACCGAAAACAAAAAGGTTTGTATATGCTGTTTCTCATATTGGGGGCAACGTATACGGCAGCATTTCTAATTGTCTATGCAAGCTATCACATTCATTTTAGTATCGGAATATTGGTGGAAAGCTTTCTAATTGCTACTACTATTGCCCAAAAAAGCTTAAAAGAAGCGGCACTTGAAGTATATGAACCTTTAACAAAAAATGATATTCCAGAAGCGCGTTTAAAGCTTTCTTATATTGTTGGAAGAGATACAGAGACTTTATCAGAAAAGGAAATCGTCCGTGGTACAGTAGAAACAGTGGCTGAGAACACGAGTGATGGAGTAACCGCTCCATTGTTTTGGGCATTGATTGGCGGAGCTCCTCTCAGCCTCGTTTATCGTGCCATTAATACCTGTGATTCTATGGTAGGCTATAAAAATAAAAAATATGGGCAATTTGGCTATTTCTCAGCAAAATTAGATGATGTAGTGAATTATCTCCCAAGCCGGCTAACAGCATGGCTGCTCCTTTTGTTTATTCGCTCCCCCTTCTATACATTCTGTGAAGGGTGGAAGACATTGTTTCGCGATGCAAAAAAACATCCTTCTCCAAACAGCGGCTGGGGAGAAGCAGCAACTGCCATCTTGTTAGGCGTACAATTAGGGGGAATTAATTATTATAAAGGCGAAATTTCTGATCGTGCAAAAATGGGCAAGCGCAAAGTAGAGCTGGAAAAAGAACATATCATAAAAAGCAATAGCCTATTAACCAAAGCAACTTTTTTCTTTTTTATATCTTTATGGATTGGAGGTTTGTTGATTGAATTTGCCTTCACACGGAGCTAATCCCAACTATTTATATGAACAAATGAATATAAGCCCTCCCCAGTCTCTTTTCGATTTTAGCGCAAATATTAATCCGCTGGGTCCTCCAAAAGTGTTAAAACAAAAATGGGCAAGCTTATACGATACTATACAGTATTATCCTGATCCAAATGGAAGGATGCTGATTAAAAAAATAGCAGAAAAAGAAAACATAAAAGAAGAGCAGCTTTTGCTTGGAAATGGTGCAGCAGAATTGATTTCTTTAATTGGCAGAATGCTGACGGGAAAAAGGGTGCTGCTTATTCAGCCAACATTTTCTGAATATGAACAAGTTTGTAAAGTAAATAACTGCGAAGTATCTTATTACATGGTGAATGATGAAGACTGGCTGCTGCAAATGGAAAGTTTGGAAGGATCATTAAAAAATGTTCATGCCGTTTTTTTATGCAATCCGAATAATCCAACAGGTGTATATTACAAGAAAAAAGAACTTCTCTCTTTATTGCAAGCTTGTGGACGAAACAATTGTTTGCTTATCCTAGACGAAGCATTTTATGATTTTGTAAAAGAGTATGAGAGCATGGTTCCTGCATTAAAGGATTATCCTCATTTGATTATTTTAAGATCCATGACGAAGATGTTCAGCATTCCAGGCATTCGATTGGGCTATACAATGGCCCATGAAGAGACGATAAAAAAATTAGCTTTTCAGCAGACGCATTGGAGTGTGAATAATATTGCCTTGCATGCTGGTTTGCTTTTAATAGAGGATGAGGATTTTATAACCGATACGCTGCAGTATATAGAAACAGAAAAAGACAAACTTCGTACCTTTTATGAACAACTAGCATTTAAGATGAGCGATTCACATGCTAATTTTTACTTAGTTAAAGATCCTTCATTAGATGACCAAAAAGCATTTTTTCAGTTTTTGTTAACAGAGGGCATTGTAGCAAGACATACATATAATTATCCTGGTTTAAACGGCAAGTGGCTGCGATTTGCTGTTAAAAATGAACAAGAAAATGAGCATTTGCAAGGAGTTATAAAAAAATGGGTCAACAATCGACATTCATTTTTGTCACAGGTGGAGTAAGGAGCGGAAAAACAACCTTTGCTGAAAAGCTGGCGATGGAATATGCAGAAAAAGACAATTTGCAGCTTCATTATTTAGCAACAGGTGTAGTAACGGATAATGAAATGAAAGAACGGGTCGAGCGGCATCAAAAAATCCGTGCTGAGCAGAAGCAACAATGGAAGACATGGGAGCAGAAAACGGGGTTGCAAGAATTGCTGCCAAACTTTAGTAAACAAGATATTCTATTATTTGATTGTTTAACAACACTGGTCAGCAACGAACTTTTTCAGACAGAACAACAGGAATGGAACGAACAAATGCTGAAGGAATTGCAAAGAAAAATGGAACAAGCTATTTTATCCTTAAGTCAAGCATGTTCTATTTTTATTATGGTCAGCAATGAAGTAACATATGAAGCACTTCAATATCCCCTGCTGGTCTCTTATAGCAGACTGCTTGGAAGGTTGCATCAAACCTTTGTACAAACAGCGAACGAAGCATATTTGGTGGATAGCGGAATTCCGATAAGAAAGAAAGGGGGACAAATATGAAAGGAATTATGGTGTTAGGCACTTCTTCTGATGTAGGAAAAAGCTTAATAGCGACTGGATTGTGCAGAATGTTAGTCAATGAAGGTGTAAAGACCGCCCCTTTTAAATCGCAAAATATGTCGAATAATTCGTATGTTACTAAAGATGGAAAAGAGATTGGCAGAGCACAAGGAATTCAGGCGGAAGCAGCAAAAGTAGATGCAACTGTTTGGATGAACCCTATACTATTAAAACCGCGTTCTGACATGCATGCTGAAATTGTTTTGCTTGGCAGAGCGGAGCAAGTAGTATCAGGGAAAAATTATCGGAGCCAATTTTATGAAAAAGGGTTAGCCGTTATACAAAAATCGTTGGATTATTTGGCAGAGAAATACGACGTCATTGTCATGGAGGGTGCTGGAAGCCCTGTTGAAATTAATTTAAAGTCACGAGAGCTAGTCAATATGAAGGTTGCAGAAATGGCAGATATTCCGGTTGTGCTAGTGGCAGATATCGATCGTGGAGGAGTGTTTGCCAGCATTGTCGGTACGCTGGCTTTATTGTCTCCATCCGAACGGAATCGAGTAAAAGGAATCATTATTAATAAATTCCGGGGTGACCCTGATTTATTTGTCGACGGAATTACATGGTTAGAAGAAAATACAAAATTACCTGTTTTAGGTGTGCTTCCATATATAGAAAATCATATGATTGATGGCGAGGACTCCTTGTCTTTTCAGGAAAAAAGACCATCCAGTGTGAAAGACAGCTTGGATATAGCAGTTGTGAAGCTTCCTTTTATTTCAAATTACAGTGACATGGAGCCATTTTATTTTGAAGAGGATGTTAGTATCCGGTTCGTAGAAACAGGTGATGATTTTGGTCATCCTGATGCGGTGATTATCCCTGGCACCAAAAGTACCATTCATGATTTATCCAAAATAAAAGAAACAGGATTAGCGAGAAAAATCCAGGTCTTTTATCAAGAAGGCGGAACGATCATGGGGCTTTGCGGAGGATTTCAAATGCTTTGCAGGGAGCTTCTAGATCCGTTTGGAGCAGATACTGGCATTCAAGGCAATAAAGCGGACGGTTTAAACATTATCCCCGCTTCAACATTCTTTCATCAGAAGAAACGGACAACTCGAGTAAAAGGAAATTACTTTTCTGCTACTGGGATAGTTGGAGAGCTGGTAGAAGGGTATGAAATTCATTTAGGCGATACAATGGTACAAGCAGATGAAAAAACGGTTCCGTTTTTAAGTTTATCCAATGGAAAAGAAGATGGCTGCTATAGTAATAATGGCAAGGTAATTGGAACGTATCTGCACCACCTTTTTCATAATGATGAATGGAGAAGCATTTGGCTAAACCGCCTTCGCAAAGAAAAAGGATATCCATTAAAAGAAACCGTATTTATTCAAGAAATGAAGGATAAACGCTTTGATTTATTAGCAGATAAAATGAAGCGTCATTTAAATTGGGAAAAGCTGCAGAAAATTATGTTTGAAGGAATGAGCAAATGAAAAAGGCTTGGATTGGTTTTCTTTTGAATATACAATTTTTCACTTCTGTTCCCATCCATAAAACATTGCCGATGGAGAAAGAGTATGTTAACAGCAGCGTCCGAACTTTTCCTATATTAGGATTGCTGCAAGGAATCCTTTATAGCGGTTTTGTTTATAGTTTGCTTCATTTTACGCCGTTTTCTATACTCGCTGTCTCTTTTTTTCTCTGGCTGCTTATGATTATCGTTACAGGCGGTCTTCATTTAGATGGGTGGATGGATGCGAGCGATGCCTTTTTTTCCTATCAAGATCATGGGAAGCGCTTGGAAATTATGAAAGACCCACGAACTGGTGCATTTGGTGTATTATCGGTTATCGTTCTTTTGAGCATGAAACTGTTTTTTGTTTATGAAACCGTTATGCATATCCGTACAGAAACCTATTTTTTACTGTTATTTCTTCCCTTCTATTCGAAAATAGTGATGGGATCCATCCTAGTTCATGTTCCAGAGGCGAAAAAGGAAGGGCTTGGATCTTATTTTAAAAAGGCCGTCAGCGGAAATATTACACTCGTTTATGCAACGTATGCTGCGGTTTGCCTTGCACTAGTATGTTTCTTTTATAATGAAGTATTTTTAGACGTATTTCTTTTACTGATATGCAGCTTAATAGGCTATTTCTTTTTGGCGAAAAAAATAGTGAAATGGTTTGGCGGATTAACAGGAGATTTGCTGGGAGCGGCTGTAGAAGGGATGGAGCTGCTATTATGGGCAATCATATGGTTATTGCATTATTTCGTCATGGCTTAACAAAGGAAAATGAAAACAAAGCATATATTGGCTGGCTGGATAGTCCGTTAAGTGAAAAAGGGATCAAACAATTAAAAGAAAAATCATTTTGTTCCAATATGTATGAACAGTTGTTTTCAAGCGATTTACTAAGGGCAAAACAAAGTGCAGACTATCTTTTCCCACTCCAGGAGAAAACAGAGTCCTTCTTCTTTCGAGAATTGAATTTTGGAGATTGGGAAGGAAAAACCTATCATCAGTTGAAAGGTAATGCATGGTATCGGAAATGGATTGATGATCCGTTTACCATTGCCCCGCCTAATGGTGAATCATTTCTGGACTTTGCTGATCGGGTAGAAAAGGGCTGGCAGATGCTAATGGATGCAAGTCACCAGGCACAAAAACTGGCAGTGGTGACACACGGCGGCGTAATTCGTTATTTGCTGCATCGCTATGCAAAGGAAAAGAAAGGTTTTTTTGACTATAACGTAGCGATCGAAAGCGGATTTGAATTGATGTGGGAGGATATCAACTGTTTTAGGAGGAGAGAAAGATGCACTTTATTACAGGAGGCAGCTTTAACGGGAAAAAGAAATGGGCGCTGAATTTATACGAGCTATCCCTTGATAGTGAAGAGCTTCAAATTATTCGGTTTTATGATAATGAGAGGATGGAAGAATCGATAGAAATTCATAAGCCTGTTCTAGTATTGGAAGGAATAGAATATTGGATACAATATAAATTATCTACCTTGGATGAAGAAGAAACTTACGGTTTTTTTCATACACTTTTTAAAAAGATGAAGGATTGGGAGAATAGTGGGGAAAATCATCAAGTGATCGTGATTGGCAGTGATATTACCAAAGGAATTGTGCCGATAAAAAAAGAAGACAGACAATGGCGCGATGCAACGGGAAGGATTTATCAAGAAGCTGTAAACATGGCTGAACGGGTCGATGTTGTCTGGTATGGTATAAATGAAAGACTAAAATGAAGAAAGCAGGGAAAATGCATGCGTATCTATACAAAAACAGGCGATAAAGGTCAAACAAGTATTATTGGCGGAAGAGTAGATAAGGATGATATTCGAGTTGAAAGCTATGGAACCGTCGATGAAGCTAATTGTTTTGTTGGACAGGCTGTCACGCAATTAGAAGGAGAAGTGTTTGCTGATATTATCCTTGATTTAGAGAAAATTCAACATGAGCTTTTTGACTGCGGCGGCGACTTAGCGAATGTTTTGAAAGATCGTCCATTAAAGCTGACTGCACAAGCAGTGGAATATTTGGAAGAAAGAATTGATCAATTTATCGAAGAAGCACCAAAGTTAGAAAGATTTATTCTTCCTGGAGGAACACCTGCTGCAAGCAGTATTCATCTTGCAAGAACGGTGACAAGAAGGGCAGAACGATTAGTCGTTTCTCTGAAAAAAGCAGACGAACATGTTTCTGACATTCCTTTGCAATATTTAAATCGTTTATCGGATTATTTTTTTGCATTGGCAAGAGTGATAAATTATCGAAGCAATGTAAAGGATGTGGAATATATACGAAGTGCAAAAGTGTTTCGAGGAGGGAGAAGGAAAACGGATGAAGGGAAAGAAAATTAGTATACTGGCTTTATTTATTGCGTTATCTGCAGTAGGGGCTATGATAAAGATTCCTGCTGTTGTTGATAGTATAGCATTGGACAGTTTTCCAAGTATGATTGCAGGGGTTTTATTAGGTGGAATCAGCGGCGGGATAGTTGCTTGCTTAGGACATCTATTATCTGCCTTAATGGGCGGTTTTCCACTCGGACCTTTTCATTTTATCATTGGGTTGGAAATGTTCTTTTTAGTTTATTTCTTTTCTTTATTGTATAGAAGCAGAAAGAAATATATCGCTGGTATTATGTTTATTGTCTCTAACAGTATTATTTTGCCGCTTCCTTTTCTTTTTCTTATGGGCAAGGGTTTTTATACAGGGGTTATTCCATCCTTATTAATAGGAGCGATCATTAATGCTGCTGCTGCCTACCTGCTGTTGCCAAGATTGCAATCTATAGCATTATGGAAAAAATTCAGTCCATGAAAGATGTAAAAATCATCCCATTTAATGAGAAAGAAAGAATTATTATTGCGGCAGATAACAGCGGGGCAATTGGCATGAAAGAGGAGGATGTTGTAAAAGCGCCATATGACATAGTGGCTTATTTTTCTTTTCGTGTGGCTGTTATGGAATGCGTTGCAGCAGGAGGGAGCCCGTTTTCAGTTATTCTGCAAAACTTCTGCGGGGAGGAATCGTGGCAAAAGCTGTTGTTTGGTATAAATAAAGGCATTCAGGAATTGAATATAAACAAAGAGTTGGAAATTACCGGAAGTACAGAAAGCAACTTTTCATTAAAACAGTCTGCTATAGGACTTACGGTGCTTGGAAAAGGAGATGCTGCACACAGTTATTCTTTTCAAAAGAGCAAAGTAGCGGTTATTGGCACCCCCCTTGTTGGGAATGAAGTAGTGGAAAAACAACAAAAGATTGCTCCGTTATCGCTTTTTTATACATTATCGAAAAGGAATAAATTCAATCTTCAGCCTGTCGGATCAAAAGGAATTTTATATGAACTGTCTGTTTTATTAGGAGAACCTATAAACGGAAGGGTTGACTGTTCATTAGATATAGAAAAATCTGCTGGTCCATCTACTTGTTTTCTTGTAGAGTACGAACAAGCAGAGGAGGAAGAATTAAAGAGATTAACCGGCGGCTTTTTTCACGCATTAAGCTATTAGTAGTATTAAGATTAGAACTTCATCAGTCTGACTGAAGAACATTGTTATTGTGTAAATACCAGCCTTTTTCTTGGCTAGCCGGGTGACGGACATTTGGAGTTGTATCACAACTTAGTTACGTTCATCACATGTAGCTGTTTCATTTATCCCACTCTTAACGGGCAGTAAGACCCCTACCCTCAAGATGCCGAGAAATCGAGGAAGCTAGGCGGGGGATAACTGCCCGTAAAGGTCCGATAAGTGCAGCTAACCATCAGTGGGGATGAGGAAAAACCCTCACTGATGGAAGTTTACTTTATTGTTTAACCTCAACAGCAACAATTCTTGCTGTTTTTTTGTATGCTTAGAGGTGAATAAGCTACCAGTTTGCCTATATTTTCATAGATTAATAACGAACATTGCAAACTATTACAATTCGATGAAAAGAAAAAGCTAATTTAGGATTCTTCTTTTTAAAGAAGCCGATCTAGTGGTATTATAAACAAGTGTGATTGATAAAATGGAGGTACATGTAATGAAGAAAAAACTTGGTTTATTATATGGCGGAAAATCTGCTGAACATAAAGTTAGCATGCAAACAGCAATGGCGGTTATTAAAGCATTAGATACTGATAAATTTGACATTCATCCTATTTACATATCGGAAGGTGGAGAATGGATCAGGGGGGAGCAGTTAACGGGACCAGTAGAAAATGTGAAGCAGCTCGAGTTTACAACAAATGATGAGATCCAATCAACTGCTCTTTCATCACGGTTATTCCAATCAGCAGAAGATCGTTCTTTTGATGTAATATTTCCATTATTGCACGGTCCAAACGGAGAAGATGGGACAGTACAAGGGCTGTTGGAATTATTAAATCTTCCTTATGTGGGAAATGGTGTATTGGCATCATCAGCAGGAATGGATAAAGTAATTATGAAGAATATTTTTGAAGTTGCTGGTCTTGCTCAAGTAAAATATACATCATTTATTAGAAATGATTGGAATAAAGATAAAAAGGCCGCTTATGACAAAGTGGAGCAGGAGCTAGGCTATCCATGTTTTGTTAAGCCTGCTAATTTAGGATCAAGTGTTGGAATCAGCAAATGTACAAATCGGGATGAGTTGGACGCTGCGTTTGCCGAAGCTTTTCAATTTGACAGAAAGATTATTATTGAAGAAGGAGTCACAGCAAGGGAAATAGAAGTAGGAGTGCTTGGTAACGATAATCCTGAGGTTTCTGTTGCCGGTGAAATAGTTCCTAAAAAAGACTTTTATGATTATAAGGCAAAATATGAAGATGGAGATACTGCTTTAATTATTCCTGCAGATATAACAGAAGCGGAATACCGTACCATTAAAGAGCATGCGATCAAAGCTTTTAAAGCATTAGACTGTTCTGGATTGGTTCGAGCAGACTTTTTCTTAACAAAAGAAGGAAATGTGTATATTAATGAAGTAAATACAATGCCAGGATTTACGCCATTCAGCATGTTTCCTCTACTATGGAAGCATAGCGGTGTAGACTATTCCTCTTTAATAGAAAAGCTTGTAGAGCTTGCAGTGGAAAGACATACTGAAAAACAAACGATAAAGTATACTATTTAATGATTTGCTTAGGGAAAGCATGCATACAAATTTGCATGCTTTTCATTGGTATTTAACCGTTTAATTTTACATACAGAAAGAATGGAGGGATTACGATGATTAAGCGTACGTTAAACAGAATTGCTAAAATGATTGGAATAGAGAACACAATAGAGGGTGCGGAGGATATTGTTGTTCATGGCGTGACAATTGATTCCAGAAAAATTAAAGCAGGTCATCTATTTGTTCCTTTTATAGGAGAAAAAGTAGATGGACATCAATTTGTAGAAGATGCCATTAAAAAAGGTGCTGCAGCCTCTTTTTGGCAAAAAGATGTTCCAAACCCTCCTAAGCATTTGCCGCTTCTTTATGTGGAAGATCCACTAAAAAGCATCCAGCAGTTAGCAAAAAGCTATCGCGATGAGTTGGCAGTAAAAGTAGTGGGCATTACAGGCAGCAATGGAAAGACATCTACAAAGGATATTACGACAAATCTATTATCATTAAAATTTAAGGTTCAAAAAACGGAAGGGAACTATAATAATCATCTTGGGCTTCCTTTGACTGTTTTGAATTTAAAAGAAGATACAGATATTGCCGTTCTTGAGATGGGAATGAGCGGGAAAGGTGAAATTGATCTTTTAACAAAACTTGCTGAGCCAGATGTAGTAGTTATTACGAATATAGGAGAATCCCATTTGCTTGACCTAGGTTCCCGAGAAGGGATTGCAGAGGCAAAATTAGAAATTATTAATGGTCTTAAGCCAGCAGGAAGAATTGTTTATTTTGGGGATGAACCATTGCTTGCAGAAAAAATAACCAATTTAAAGCATTTGGATAAAAAGACATTTGGAATGATGGAGAAAAACGATCTATTTCCAGTTAAGATCCACCAAAAGGAGAATGGCAGTTCTTTTCAACTAAATCGAAAAGAGACAATTTTTGATCTTCCGATTCTTGGAAATCATAATATACTGAACGCATTAGCTGGGATGTTAGTCGCAGATTATTTTGGTATTTCCTATGAAGACATGAATGAAGGGTTGAAAACATTAAAGCTTACCAATATGAGAATGGAAATGTTAAAAGGGCAAAACGGTGTTCAAATTATAAACGATGCCTATAATGCAAGTCCAACCTCTATGAAGGCAGCAATAAATGTATTGGAGAGCCTTCCTGGATTTAAGAATAAAGTGCTTGTTCTTGGTGATATGTTGGAACTTGGGCCAGATGAGGCAGTTTATCATGAGGAAATAGGAAAAAGTATATCAAAAGATAAAATTAATTATGTATTTACATATGGAAATCTTGGTCAATGTATTGCAAAAGGTGCAAAGAGTATGCTTCCAGAAAAGCAAGTTGCTTTTTTTTCAGAAAAGAAGGGACTTATTGAAGCATTAAAAAATATCGTGGATGATGAAACGGTTGTTTTAGTAAAGGCCTCGAGAGGAATGAAACTGGAAGAGGTAGTAAAGGCGCTTCAATAAAAAACTCTTCGCATAATAATTTTGGTAGACAAATTTGCAGTTTTATCCCACTCTTAACGGGCAGTAAGACCCCTACCTCAAGATGCCGAGAAATCGAGGAAGCTAGGTGTTGAAACTTGCCCGTAAAGGTCCGATAAGTGCAACTAACCATCAGTGGGGGATGAGGAAAAACCCCACTGATGGAAGTTTACTTTATACTTTGAATATAATCAGAAAGGACTTCTTTTATAATGGAGGTCCTTTTTACCGCTTAAAAAGTTTTGAAAATTGGCAAAATTAATCAAACAATGTCGATAGAAAATCTTTTATACTAAATATTATAGGTATAAATTCATATAGGAGGCTAGATATGGGAGGATGTCCATTTGGTTTTTTGCATCGTAAAAAAGGGAATAAGGAATTTATTCATCAAGCACACTTTAAAGAAAAAAACAGACTAGATTCAACTTTCATTCTAAACAATAAAGATTTATCCGTTCAAACAAAGTTTGTAGGATTAACAGAGCGTGATATAGAGCATTTGATTGAGCTTCAACCAATTATAATAAACAATGTGGATAGAATCGTTACAGCGTTTTATGGAAAGTTGCAAGAAATCCCTCACTTAATGGAAATAATCAATGAACATTCGACCATTGACCGCTTGAAAAATACACTTGCACACTATTTATTCGAAATGGTTTCAGGAAAAATAGACGAGGAATATATTGACAATCGTATTCGAATCGGAAAAGTTCATAATAAGATTAAGTTGTTTCCTGAATGGTATATTGGTGCGTATACATTAATTCAAAATGAGCTTTTTGCAATTTTATTAGATGAGAATCTACCGGTAGATACCATAAAGAAGTTGTATCTTTCTTTTCAAAAATTATGCTCTTTTGATATGCAAATAGGGATTTCAACTTATATAGAATCCTATACTGCGTCCATGATGAAATTAAATGAAATTCAACTATTGCAGCAGCAATTGGATGATTCAGCTGCAACACTTGCAGCCGGAGCCAAGGAAACGACATCCTCTATATTTGATAAAGAAACATTGGTTAATCAGATGCTGTCCGAAATAAATGGCATTAGTTCTATATCAGCGGATACGCTTAGCATGGTGGAACTTGGAAAGCATGAAGTAACAGCTTCATTAGAACAAGTGGATGAGGTTGTTACGTTAATTGAAGAAACCAATGATTTAATCGAGCTTTTAACGGCAAGTTCAAATGAAATAGGTGCTATTGTGCAAACGATAAGGAGTATATCCCATCAAACCAATATTTTATCTCTAAATGCGGCGATTGAAGCACAAAGAGCAGGAGTTCATGGCAGGGGATTTTCTGTTGTTGCTCTAGAGGTAAGAAAATTGGCAGCCCAAACGCAAAGCTCATTAGATAATATCCATAGACAAATACATATGGTTCAAAGCACCGTTGGAAAGTTTCAATCCAGCTATAAGC
Source organism: Niallia sp. 03133 (assembly GCF_052663225.1). Taxonomy (NCBI): domain Bacteria; kingdom Bacillati; phylum Bacillota; class Bacilli; order Caryophanales; family Bacillaceae; genus Niallia; species Niallia sp. 03133. The sequence goes on along the minus strand of NZ_JBQTCY010000009.1, from coordinate 25,252 downwards.
GCATTGCAGAGGATGCTAGTTTATTACGATCAGTTAATGAAAAAATTATTTCTATATTAAATAACACGGTAGATGGGGTGAAAATTAGTTCGGAAAAAATTCAAAACTTCAATGGAATCATGGACGAATTCCAAAAAACATTTGAAGAAATAACGGGTGCATCCTATCAAGTAGCACAAATGGCAGAGCAGCTAAATAATGTAAACCATCAACTTTCCCTTAAATTAATAGAGAACACCTCATGAATTTGTGGATAATATTACACTTATAGTGTAAAATAAACAGAAGAGTAGACTAGCCTCTACTTGAAGATACTTCATATTTCCTACATGCATGAGGAGAATAATAGTAAAGGAGAAGGTGGTTTATTCGATGGTTGCTTGTTTATGCATCCATGGTTTTACTGGAGCGCCAAGGGAAGTAAAGCCATTAGCAACATACCTTGAACATAATACGGATTGGAAATGTGTAATTCCAGTTTTGCCAGGGCATGGGGAGAAGCTTCAACTGCAAGGGGTTCTCTTTCATGAATGGATTGAGCATGCCGAGAATGAATTGAAACAACTTCTCGAAAAAGAGGAAACGGTCTATGTTATTGGCTTTTCAATGGGAGGTTTAATAGCTAGTTATTTAGCGATTCATTATCCAGTTAAAAAACTAATTCTATTAAGTGCAGCAGCTTACTATATGAATCCCTCTCAAATGTGGAAAGAAATTAAAAGTATGGTAAATGATCTTTGGAAAGGTCGTTTAACAGAAAATGAGTTTTTTACTCGTTATACAAATAAAATAAAAGCTACTCCTATAACGGCTACGATACAATTTAGAAAATTAGTGCATCATATCCGTCCCCTGCTTTGCAAAGTAGACGTTCCTACACTCATTGCACAAGGGGAAAATGATGGACTAGTTCCGATGAAAAGTGCAAATTATTTATATCATGCTATTTGTGCAAAAGAAAAAAAGCTTCTATATATCAAAGGATCTGATCATTTAATTTGTCACTGCCGCGAAAAAGAAAGGCTATTTTCGGAAATCCTCTCCTTTTTAAAATAGTCGAATTCCCTCCAAAAAGAAACATATACTGGTTTAATATATAGTCAGCGTTTATTTATCTATAAATTTGAGTTCAATTGAAACAGATTTAATTTTGTGGAATAAACTTTGAGTAGAGCAAATCATTTAGGAAGGCAGGCTGCAAGGAGAACTGCTGCTAGCTAACAGCTTGCTTTTTTAACATGTAAGAAAGAATAAAGTGATGAATCTGGATAAGCATCCAGAAGCGAAGTAGATGTGCTGGAGAAGAGATAAGATCATGGTGCATTTAGTCTATTTTCTTTTTTGTGTACTTAACCGGCCAGACTGTACGGCAAAGACGGGTATCTTGCTCCTTTTCTAATAATGTCATATTATTGCAAAGCTTATATGTAAGTGATAAGATTATTTTTAAAGTATAGGATCTGTTAAACGATCATGTTGTTTTCGGGAAGGGAATTTGCGAGACTCCTGTGGGATTAGCGAGACAGGTGAGACCTCCATAGGAGCGCTAGCTCCGAGGAGGTCACCGCTCGCCCCACGGAAAGCGAAGTGTATACAGGCTGCGGACTGTTTGAGAGCACCTATTTTCAGGGTAGCCAAAGTATAATAAGAAAAACAGCTCGCATTGGATATACTTATAAAAAGTATCTTCCTTTTTTTAATGTTTGTTGAAAGAATCTCTTTTATAATAAATGAAGACAAAATGGAATGAAAATGATTGCTTTCATGTAGGGCTATACTAGTGAAAGTATAAGTTTGAAGCTGTTTTTTTGTAGGAAAGTTGTCAAATAGAGAGAAATTTTGTCAGGTATATTTTAAGCAAGAAATTTCTTTGTCTTTGGCTAACTGTATGACGGTTAGCTGCAAACTCAAATAAAAATGGAAGTCATTTGAAATATTTCCTCCATAAAGAACTCAATTTTAAGGTATCTCATGCAAATTATATTTGACAAAAAAGCATATAGCCTCCAGTTCTCCAGTTTAAGTAAAGGATGGATGGATGAATCCTTCAAAATTACTCCTTTCTGAATATGTAAAATTGTTTAGTTTTTTCTATTTAATTGTGGGGAATAGTGGTTAAAGTGGATAAAAAAACAAACGCCATTTAATATGTTTCGTTGATGAAAAATGGGGTACATATAAAAGTTAGTAGGATGGAAAAAACCATCATGTGAATATTTTTAATGACTAGAAGGAGATTGGATATTTTGGTAAAGTTTCAAGAATTAGGTATTAGTGCTGCCACGATGAAATCATTAAAAAGAATGGGGTTTGAAGAAGCAACACCCATTCAAGCGGAAACAATTCCTTTAAGCCTTCAGAATAAAGATTTAATCGGTCAAGCACAAACAGGTACTGGAAAAACAGCAGCGTTTGGTGTGCCTCTGGTAGATAAAATTGATGTGGCAAATGATGTAATACAAGGTATCATTATTGCTCCGACACGTGAGCTTGCAATTCAAGTTTCAGAAGAGTTATACAAAATTGGTTTTGGAAAACGAACTAGAGTACTTTCTATTTTCGGTGGTCAAGATATTAATCGTCAAATACGCGCATTAAAGAAAAACCCGCATATTATCGTTGGGACACCAGGCCGTATATTAGACCATATTAACAGAAAAACACTGCATTTGGATCATGTACAAACCGTAATTTTAGATGAAGCGGATGAAATGTTAAATATGGGCTTTATTGATGATATAGAATCTATTTTGTCCAAAATACCAGTAGAAAGACAAACACTTTTATTCTCTGCTACTATGCCAGCTCCTATTAGAAGAATGGCGGAGCGTTTTATGAAAGAACCACAAGTAGTAAAGGTTAAAGCAAAAGAGATGACGGTTTCATTAATTGATCAATATTATATAGAAACACAAGAAAAAACGAAATTTGATATTTTGACAAGACTTTTAGATATACAGGCTCCTGAGTTAGCGATTATTTTCGGCCGTACGAAACGCCGTGTTGACGAGCTTTCAGAAGCATTAAATTTACGTGGATATACTGCAGAGGGGATTCATGGGGATTTAAGCCAAGCTAAACGCATGTCCGTACTTAGAAAGTTTAAGGAAGGAACAATAGATGTATTAGTAGCGACAGATGTAGCTGCCCGTGGATTAGATATTTCTGGAGTTACCCATGTTTATAATTTTGATATTCCCCAAGATCCAGAAAGCTATGTTCACCGTATTGGACGTACAGGAAGAGCTGGTAAAGAAGGTGTAGCCATTACCTTTATTACGTATCGCGAGAGATCTTATCTTCAAGTAGTAGAAAAAACAACGAAAAGAAAAATGGAGAAAATGATTCCTCCAACAGTTGATCAAGCATTAGAAGGTCAACAAAAAGCGGTAATGGAAAAGATTATGCAAACAGTGGATGAAAATAACTTGGATACTTACAAAGAGAGTGCTGATAATTTGTTGGAAAACCAAGATGCAAGAACCATTGTAGCAGCAGTTCTTAAAATGCTGACAAAAGAACCAGATACAACACCTGTAAAGTTAACCGAAGAAAAACCATTGCCTAATAAACGCGACCGCAAACCATATGATAAAAATAATGGCGGTTATAAAGACAAAGGAAGAAAAAATTATAATTCCCGTCAACGCCAAGGATACAGCAACAAACGAACTGGCCAAACAAATAATAAAAGCTATTCCAATTCCAATTCAAAATCAAACTCCTATCGTTAAGTAGAAAAGCGGAAGCGCCTAGAACATCGACGTACGGACTGGAGGAACTTTTCCTGAGATAAAGGAAACACGATGAGCGAAAGCGAATCGATGTTGACTTATCGTAGGGAAAAGTTCAGAAGTACGATAGTCGATAGGCGCTGGAGCTAGACAAAGAAAAGCGGAAGCGCCTAGAACATCGACGTACAATAGTTGCTAAGTCAAAAATGTAGATTTACTTTCGTTGTTTAAAGAATGACCCATGTGAGCATTTTGCTTCGCATGGTTTTTTTTATGTAGACTGTTTTTTAAAAGTTTTTTTAACATGTTCAAAAATCTTTTAGAATTAAGGAGCAGCCTGAATACACTTAGACTCTCAGCACGGATTAGCGAGACAGGCGAGAAGAAAGCAGGAGTGAAACGACGAAGCGGCTCAAGGCTCGCCCCGCGGAAAGCGAAGTGCATTCAGGATGTGGGTTAAATAACAACAATCTATACGAAAAGAACCTTTATGAATGAAAAAATTGCATATACTAAAAGCGGAAAACTACTTTTAGAAAAAGAGGATGCGTACGTTGACTATATTTCGATTAGGGTATGTAGCTATGAGTGTACACCTGCAAAATGCTTCACCATCACAAACAATGACATATCGGCAATTTTCCTCCATCAAAGATAAAGAAGCTGCAGTAAAAAAATTAGAAAGAATAGCGATAAGCAATTTAGACAATTGTATCCGGCTGCTTAAGCATAATGCTGCACATGAGATTTCTTTTTTTCGATTTAGTTCAAAAATAATACCCCTTGCCAATCATCCGGAAATAGAGGCTTGGAATTATATTCGTCCGCTGTTACCTAAACTTAATGAACTAGGTGAGATCATAAAAAAATATAAGATGCGGATTGATTTTCATCCAGATCATTTTGTTGTGTTAAATAACTCCCAATCAGAAATAGTAAAAGCTTCTTTAAAGACATTACAAATGCATGAAAAATTGTTAAGAGGGATCAAAATAGATCCGAAACACCGATGTGTTCTTCATGTTGGCGGTGTTTACAATGATAAAGAAGAAGCCCTAGAACAATTTATTGTCAATTGGGGGATTATTCCATATAGACTGCAAAAGATGATCATGCTGGAAAATGATGATACAAATTTCACTTTTAATGAAACCTTGTATCTTTGTGAAAAATTAAATATTCCATGTGTATTCGATTTGCATCACCATATGGTTCATAATGACGGGGAAGACTGGCAAGACCATTGGGAAAGAGCGATTGATACTTGGAAATATTCCAAACTGCCGATGAAAATACATATCTCTAGTCCCCGTTCTGGTCAAAAGGATCGTGCACATGCTGATTATATTGATTATGAATTATTTTTAGATTTTCTTAAAAAAGTAAATCATACGATTCCGATGTTGGACTGCATGATTGAGGCAAAGAAGAAGGATGATGCTTTATTTCAATTGGCAGCTGAGTTGAAAAATCAACCTGGTATAACATTTATTGATGGAGCAAGCTTTACCATTAATGGAGTATAGAAAAGATAAATAAAGTTAAGTTGAAATTGAAATTTGTGAAAACTACTAAAAATAAATGATTCTCCTGTATTTTTGAAACTTCCTAGCACTATCTACGTACAAAATAAAATAGGAAAATGTTCGGCTAATATTAGTGGGACAAGAGAAAAAGGGGGAATCAACTTATGTTAAGCCAGCCTGAAGATCGATTATCATTAAAAGGAATAAAGGTATGGATAATTACTGGCATGTTTACAGCAATCTTTCCTTTGGTTTTATGTGCAGCTGTTATTACATTCACCATTCTATTTGATTGGCATCTAGTATTTTCTATTCTTAGTGTTATTTTTTTTATTGTATATCTCTATTTTTCAGTAAGGATATTGCCGAGGTTAAAATGGAAACGATGGAGATATGAGGTGAGAGAGGATGAGATAGAAATACAGCAGGGTGTTTTTATAATGAAAAGAACATTGGTTCCGATGATACGTGTGCAGCATGTTGATACAAAACAAGGGCCGTTGCTTCGAAAATACGACTTGGCTGCTGTTTCTATTTCTACTGCTGCCACCGTTCATGAAATTCCTATCTTAGGAACAGATATAGCAGAAGAGATCCGAAATTATATTTCGAAAAAAGCAAGGGTGGCAGAAGAAGATGTTTGAGCCGAAAAAACTCCATCCCATTACCATTGTATTTAATATTTTGAAACAATTAAAGGATATTATTTTTCCATTTCTAGCTGTTATTTTCTTGGGAGGGAGTGCTTCCAAATGGGATTCCTATTATAACATCGGGATTATTTGCTTTAGTTTAGTAACGATTATCGGCGGCGTTCTTTCATGGTATTTCTTTACCTTTCATTTAAATGCCAGGGAACTGAGAATAAATCATGGCATCTTTGTAAAAAAGAAGCGGTATATTCCGTTTGAAAGAATTCAAAGCATTGATTTTACAGAAGGAATTTTGCACAGGCCATTTGGATTGGTAAAAGTGAAAATTGAAACAGCTGGAGGAGTCAGTGAAGCAGAAGCAGTTTTAACTGCCATTTCAAAGGTGCATGCTGAACAATTGCGGGAGTATATAAATCGAGATAAAAATAGGCTGCATAGCACGGAAGTAACGGATGATAAAGGTCAAGTAGAAGGGAAACAGGAGCTATACAAAATTAATACGAAAGAACTTCTGGTATTAGCAACAACATCAGGCGGAGTCGGTGTTGTTCTTTCAGCAATAATTGCCGCTGTTTCTCAATTTGATGATTTTATTCCTTATAAAAAAATATTTAAGGAGTTTCAGCATTTTGTGGCAAACAGCATTGCTGTTATGACTATTATTGCTTTTATTATCATCTTTGTTTTATGGATTGTTTCCTTGCTAATGACTATGCTAAAGTATGCAAACTTTACCGTTTCGAAGACAGGAAATGATTTAATTATAACAAGAGGTTTACTGGAAAAGAAGCAAATTACGATTCCTCTTAACCGGGTACAAGCAGTTCGAATTACAGAAAACATGATGAGGCAGCCATTCGGCTTGGCTACCGTATATTTGGAAAGTGCAGGAGGGTCTTTACAGGATAATGAGGCATCAAGTGTGATGGTTTCTCCTATTATAAAAAAAGGGAAAATAAAAAAGATTTTGGAAAAGGTATTGCCTGATTATTCTTTAGAAGAAGCGCTTCACTCTCCTCCAAAGTTAGCAGTATGGAGATATATATTTCGGAATAGTTGGATCGCACTGCCTGCAATTGCAGCTTCCGTTTATTTTTTTCATGAATGGGGCTGGATTTCTATTCTTTTATTAGCGATATTATCCTTTTGGGGGTATGTTAAATATCGTGCAGCTGGATGGCATTTATCGCAAAAACAATTAACGATTTCTTTCCGTCATTTACAAAAAACAACTTTAATTATGAGGAAAAATCGAATTCAAACACTTGATTATAAAGAAGGATTTTTGCAGAAGAAAGCTGCTTTAGCTTCTTTGCATGCAATAGTGGCTTCAGGTATTGATGGTTCTGGAGGAACAGTTTCCGACTTGATGACAGAGGATGTAAAAAAGATATACAGCTGGTATTCCTATTCTAAAAAAGAAGTATAAATAAAGGGGTATCAGAAAGAGCAGCCTTCCTTCTAGCTAATGGTTCAGTTAGAACCAATTACTAGGGAGGATGAGGATGCTCTTTTCTAGTCTTGCTTTGCCAGTAAGCAAATCTTGAAAAAATGGACAATTATTTAAATAATCCTAACAAGGCAAGAATGATTAGGATTCCCCAGATAATGATGTTTTTAGTTGGCGGCTTTTTACGGGAGGAAATCCGCGTCTTCATATGGGAAATCTCCTCTTTGTATGCACCCAAAATGTTTTGACCTTTGGATTGAGTGGCGCTTCCAAGCAGCAAACCACAGAAAAATCCAGCTAGATGTGCCGTAATATTAATATTTGGTTGAAGAAAGGTCATAATTAAGCTTAGAATAGCTATAGTTGCAATCGTTTGTGAATTGTGTTTCGAGATTATATCTTTTCGAAACACAATTAAAGCAATATAATAGCCGAATAATCCAAAAATGGCCCCGCTTGAACCAAGATGAGTATAGGTTAACGGCTCAGTAAGGAGTGTGGCGATATTTGCAATGATTCCAGTTGCAAGATATAGCAGCAAAAATGAAATTTTGCCGAGTATTTTTTCTAATGCGGGTCCAAACAGATAAATGCTGAAGCTGTTAAATAAAAAATGAGAAAAACCGCCGTGTATAAAAATGGGAGTGATCAGCCGCCACCATTCTCCCTCTACAATATATAAATTCACGCCGATTGTTTTCTCTAAAATATATTGATTTGGAAATATGGGAAGAATAGTGAAAAGATACAGGATAAGGTGGATCAATAGTATGGTTGAAACAATAGGGTAGTATGTGATATATTCTTTGAAATTTTCTCTTCTTGTAAACAAAAGTATAAACCTCCTCATTCTCTCCCTTTCTACATAATAGCCAATATAAAGGAAAAGATACAATAAATTTATGCTTACAAAGATGAAAGTAGAAGGGTGTGTCATATGATAAAAGGAATTGGAATCGATATTATTGAGATTAACAGAGTGAAACAATTAGTGGATAGGAAGCCGCAGTTTGTTCAGCGCATTTTAACAAAAAATGAACAGCTAATATACGAAAACCATCAGAAGTCTAGACAAATAGAATATTTGGCTGGACGGTTTGCAGCGAAAGAGGCTTTTAGCAAAGCGGTGGGAACTGGAATTGGAAAAGAGTTGAGTTTTCAGGATATTGAAGTAGAGAAGGATAGCTACGGTAAACCTATGATTGTGAAACCATTTCACCAGGGTGTTTATTTATCTATCACGCACAGCAAAGAGTATGCTGTTGCACAAGTTATTATTGAAAAATAAAGACGAAAAAATAAGCTTGGTTATATTTCCTTAGGTTGTCTCATATATTCATAGAGCAATAGGATAAACAAGAGGATAGGATGTCTGATTCTTCTTGTTTATTCTTCTACGTGAAATGAGAATAAGGGAGTTGAAAAAAATTGAACAAGAAGGTATGGTTGCTATTCGTAGGGCTGATGGTCATGCTTTTGTTAACTGCCTGTGGAGCGAGGTCGAAGGATGACGTTTTGAAAGATTTAAACGAAAAAGTCGTCACAAAAGGGTATAAGGCAGATGCAAAAATGACCTTGAAAATGGGGGCAGAACCACAAACATATGACGTGCAAATTTGGCATAAAGATCCATCCTATTATCGTGTGAATCTTAAAAATGCCAAAAAAGATCAAAGTCAAATGATCTTGAAAAATGATGAAGGGGTTTATGTTTTAACACCTGCATTAAACAAAAGCTTTAAATTCCAGAGTGAATGGCCTGAAAACAGCAGTCAAGCGTATTTATATGAATCATTAGTGAAGGATATACAGGAAGATAAATCAGCAAAATTTAAAGCGACAGATAAATATTATGTTTTTGATACAAAAACACGTTATCAAAATAATAAAATGCTGCCAACGCAAGAGATAACACTTAATAAAAAGGATCTAACTCCTGTTAGTGTTAAAGTAAAAGATACAGAAGGGAATGCGCTGGTTACAGTGAATTTTTCCAACGTTAAGTTTGATGTGAATTTTGATAAAAAAGATTTTGATCTGCAGAAAAGTATGACAGCTGCCAAATTAGTTGTTCCTGTTATGGGTGAAGTGGAGGATAAAACATTTTCCGTTAAATATCCAGAAGAGCAAATAGAAGGGGTCAGTTTGGTGGAAGAGAAAAAAGTAACAACAGAGAATGGCAGTCGTGTGGTGTTAACCTATGAGGGTGGAAAAAAATCATACACAATTATACAAGAAAAAGCCGAAATTGCACCAGCCACAGCAGGACCAATTGTTGTTACTGGAAACTTAGTCGATCTTGGTTTCACAATAGGTGGTGTTACGGATAATAAAGTTTCATGGACATTTGGAGGAGTGGATTATATTATTGCCTCCACCTCATTAACAGAAGATCAATTGGTAAGTATTGCCCGATCTGTACAAGGAGAAGCAATTAAATAAACGCAAGACCAAAGACGGCTTCCGATGAGGGGCTGTTTTTTTTATCCCACTCTTAGCGGACAGTAAGCCCCCCGTCTTAAGATGCCGAGAAATCAAGGAAGCTAGGTGTTGAAACTCGCCCGTAAAGATCCGATAAAAGGTACACAAACTAAGATCGCCACTTCCTGTGGCAATGTTTGTGTGATCCACATCCTGTGGAACTCAACTAACCATCAGTGGAGGATGAGGAAAAACCCCCACTGATGGAAGTTTACTTTATCTTTTCAAGCCTAAAGGTTTCTTGATATTTGAACCCGATAAAACGGGTTCAGTTATATTTTAAAAGAGAAGAAGCATGAAATTAGAAAATTCTATAAGTTTATAAATTTAATGTAAATTTTTTTAATTTAATGTAAAAAATCATAAATTTTACATTAATATGGTTACAAGAAAAACTATTCGTAAAAAGAATATTTTATACTACAGGGGAATGGGGGCAAAAAGAAATATGGTAAAAGAAAGAATGTTCGCTGCCATAAGCGTAGATTTACAAACAGTAACACTTAAGATATATGATATGCGATTAGAGGGAGGCTATTGAAACAAGAAAGGAAGATGTTTCCATTGGAAGTGATATTTATACCCATAAAGAAATAGAACCTACCACTGTAATGAATACTTGTGATGCGATAGCGGGTTTTGTACAAGCCATGAAAGAATATGGGGTTACACAATGGCGTGCAGTAGCAACAAGCTCTGTTCAAGAAGCAAAAAATGCCTATTTTGTTAAAGAACAAATATATAGAAAAACTGGTTTGGAATTAGAATGGCTCTCTAATGCAGAAGAAGGGTATCTGCATAATCAAGCAGTAGCTAATGACACAGATGATTTTCAGCAGTTCATTCATGATGGAACGATGCTTATAGATATAGGATCGGGCAGTATCCAGCTTACCGTTTATAATGAAGGGCGGTTTCAATTTTCAAGAAATATAAAGCTTGGTCCGCTTCGTGTTCGAGAGCTATTAAAAGATTTAGAAAGAAAAGTAAGTCCTTTTACAGAGCTAATGGAAGATTTTATTTTAAGTAAAATTGATGCCTATCAGCAATTCACCTCTCCCAAAGTAAAGATTGAGCACTTTATTTTAATAGGAACGGATTTAATGGCATTTAAACGAGCATTTTCAAAGAAAAATAGTGAATGGATTACACGAGAGCACTTTAATACTATTTATAATGGGATTTTGTCCTATCCAGAACAGGAATTAGCAAAGAAATATACTGTTTCTTTAGATGCTGTTTCACAACTATTGCCTTCTGCTATGTTAGTAAAAAAACTATTGGAGTGGACAGAAGCGAAAAAAATTTTTCTTTCCACTGTGGACTTAGTAGATGGACTAATTGTCCATGAATACACGAAAAACAGGAAAAAACGTCCAGATTCGTCTTTGGATGCAGATATAATAGAAGCTGCAAGACGAATGGCTTCTCATTATCAATGTACAGAAAAAGATAGAGAAAGAGTCGGAAAATTTGCTTTACATATATTTGACCGTTTAAAGCCATTACATGGATTAAAGAAAAGAGATCGTCTCTTGCTGCAGCTTGGGGTGATTCTGCGCAATATTGGATCGTTTGTGACAGTAGATGCCCATTATTTACATTCCTATTATTTAATTAAATCGACAGAACTAATAGGGATATCCATGCAGGAGCAGAAGATTGTCGCTAATTTAGCAAGATATCACAGCTGGTTGACGCCAACGGAAGATGGGCTGCATTTTGACGCCATTCAACCGGAAGTACGTCTTCGTATAGCAAAGCTCGCAGCTATCTTAAGAGCTGCGGATGCATTAGATGACAGCAAGCAGCAGAAAATCTCTTCTATTCGAGTTTCTTTAAAAGAAGAAGAAGTTATGATTATACCAACATCAGAATACGATTTGTCATTAGAACGGTGGACATTTATAGAAAAAATTAAGGATCAGCAGCTGAAACATTTAGCTAGTCTCCCATTTGGAGCAGTTACCCTTACGGAAGCTTTTTTTAAAGATGATACTAGAACAGGCGCCGCTTTTTTTCGTGGAAGCACTTATATAGAAGAGAAGTTAAGAGAGGTAGAGTGGTTAATGGAGGGAGCTAATCTGCCAATATATGCTACAGGAGGTTCTAGCCGTTCTCTTGCAAAAGTCTATCGAAATCGTTTGCGGGAACAGAATAATCTATTAGAATTGCATGGACTAGCGATGACAAAAAATGATGTATATAGTATTTTTGGCGATATTCTTTCAAAAGATGCGAATGAACGAAAGCAATTGCGAGGTATATCCAAAGAGCGGTCTGATATTATTATTGGTGGTCTTCTTCCGCTTATAACAATAATGAAGCTGCTGGATAGTCCGAAATTAATTGTATCTGAGCACGGACTGCGAGAAGGGGTATTACTAGAACAAATGGGAATGTAAAAACATAGTAGTATCTACATAGTGTATTAAAAAAACGGAGTTAAGAATAGAATAAACAAGGGAAGGCTGTCTCTACGTTCATGGGCGAATAGGCAGCTTTTATTAGTTAGGATATTAATAGGAAAGAATTTATGCGATTATGTTCAAATATTAAAATATGATTAAGATGCCTGCTATTATAAAAATAGGATTGACAAGTAAATGCATCAGTAGAATAATTTATGGTAAAAACCAAGCTTTTTTTTTCTAAATAGAAGGAAGTGTCGTTAATTAATGGGAATAAACCATTCTTTCTATCGTGATACATGGGTAGAAGTTGATCTGGATTGTATTAAAGAAAACATTTCGAGGTTAAAAAAAAGACTGAAGCCAGAAACAAAATTGATTGCAGTAGTAAAGGCGAATGGCTATGGACATGGAGCACTGAAAATAGCAGAAACTGCGTTGTGTTCTGGAGCAGATTATTTAGCTGTAGCTTTTATGGACGAAGCTATTTATCTAAGAGAAAATGGAATTGCGACACCCATTCTAGTTTTAGGGGCAAGCAGATATTCTGATGTCAAAAAGGCTGTACAATATAATGTTGCTTTAACTGTTTTCCAATTGGAATGGCTGAGGAATGCTCAACCATTTTTAGAGGGTTCTTCTATAAAAATCCACTTGAAATTAGACACTGGAATGGGAAGAATCGGTGTAAGAAGCAAAAAAGAAATACTGGAAATAGAGGAATTTCTTAATGAAAATAAAAATATCCTGTTAGAGGGGATTTTCACTCACTTCGCAACTGCTGATGAACTTGAATCTGAATATTTAGAAAAGCAAATAAATCGTTTTAAAGAGCTGCTTGCCTTTTTTTCCACATCTCCAGCAATGATTCACTGCAGCAATAGTGCAGCGAGCCTGCTTTACCCAGATCTGCAGTTTAATGCAGTAAGGATGGGAATTTCCATGTATGGTTTAACCCCTTCTGTAGAAATTGAAAGTAGTTTGCCATATCCATTAAAAGAAGCTTTTTCACTTCATACGAAAGTTGTGCAAGTGAAACAATTGGAAAAAGGCGATAAAGTAAGTTATGGAGCAACTTATGAAGCAGCAGAAGAAGAATGGGTGGGAACATTGCCAATAGGATATGCAGATGGATGGTTAAGGAAATTAACTGGCCAAGAAGTGCTGGTGAACGGAAAAAGGGCACCGATAATCGGAAGGGTTTGTATGGATCAATGTATGATAAAATTGCCCGGCTATATAGAGCCTGGTGCAAAAGTTACCTTGATTGGGAGACAAAATTCTGAGGTTATTTCAGTGAACGACATTGCTGCAAAATTAGAGACGATTAATTATGAAGTAACATGTACAATCTCTAATAGAGTCCCACGAATATATAGAAAAGGTGGAATGTGTATAGAGGTTGTTAATCCGCTTATACAATAAATGAATAAGCCAATTTATAAAAAAGTAAAAAAAGTTGATTTTCCACAAATAAAAATAACTAAAAACAAACTAATTTTGCAAAAGTAACGTATATTTAAGAAATTTTCACGTATTTATGCATAAAAGATACATTTTTTGGTGGATAATACATTAGAATTGCTGAATGTACTTTGCAGATTATGTTATTAATGGTATGATTGAAAAAGTAGAGCTAATTAGGTGTGTAGTGATGGTGGAGGTGTATGTTTGTGTCTGAGTCCAGCGCAACGACAGAGATCTTGATAAGATTACCAAAGCATTTGTTAACTGAATTGGACGGTTTCGTTAAGCAGGAAAATGTTAATCGCAGTGAATTCATTTACCAAGCAACTAAAATGTATCTTCGTGAACGGAAAAAGAGACATATCCGGGAATCCATGAGACGAGGTTATATGGAAATGGCTAAATTAAATTTATCCATCGCATCAGAAAGCTTTCTCGCAGAATATGAGGCAGAGAATACAGTAGAACGTCTTGTAAGCGGAGGATAATCCTTTGATTGTTAAACGTGGTGACGTTTATTTTGCAGACCTATCCCCAGTTGTTGGCTCTGAGCAAGGCGGTGTCCGTCCTGTACTTGTCATTCAAAACGACATCGGGAATCGGTTCAGTCCCACAGTCATTATTGCAGCAATTACGGCTCAAATTCAGAAGGCGAAATTGCCGACTCATGTGGAAATTGACGCGAAGCGATATGGTTTTGAAAGAGATTCAGTAATTCTTTTAGAACAGATTCGCACGATAGATAAACAGAGGCTAACTGACAAAATCACTCATCTTGACGATGAAATGATGGAAAAAGTGGATGAAGCCTTACAGATAAGTTTAGGTCTCATAGAATTTTAAAAAAATGGCGCGCTCTTTTTATAAGAGCGCTTTTTTTTATAAGAAAGTATAAGTTTTCTGAAGTCTGACAAGTGTCTAGCTCCGACGTACAGGGGGTGCAGCTGGCATCATTTGATGGTGACATCCGCCTTTATCCCACTCTTAACGGGCAGTAAGACCCCAGCCTCAAAATACCGAGAAATCGAGGAAGCTAGGTGGGGGATAACTCCCGTAAAGATCCGATAAGTGCAACTAACCATCAGTGGGGATGAGGAAACCCCCCCACTGATGGAAGTTTACTTTATCGTCTATTGAGCAATGGCGTTTGAGCTTTTTTAATAATTCTGTAAAAAAATCTAAAATTAATGTTTAAACGATAAGAAAAAAGGGTAAACAAAAAAGTCAAATAGTGACGGTATGATTGCTGCTAGTTTAAATTCGCAATCTTTTTCGAATGAAATATATTTGTTTCTAAAAATGTACTTTAGAATAGTAACTATTTATTAATATGATAAAATGGAGGAAAGGCCGTGAAAGTGGAATTTGCAAACTATATTCAGACCAATCAAGAGGAAATTCTATCTAATTGGCTTAAACGAATGAAGGACCAAGAGGATGAAGCTGTTGTACAATTAAGTTCTGATAAGCTCTTTTTAATAACAGGTCAAGAATATTTAAATCTTTTTATTATGCACTCGTTGAATCTGGATGAAACATTTAATGATAAGTTGGTTGCGTTTATTGAAAAGGCTGTGGGTTTAAATTGGCCGCTTTCCTTTTTAGTTAAGGGACTGCAGACTTTTGAAGAGATAATATTCGAGGCCATAAAAAATCAGGAAGTTTTTTCGGGGGAAGATCCGCTTGGATATGTTCGTGATTTTCACAATTGGATTAATCCTTTAAGTAATCAAGTAATCCAAACCTATTCGAATATTTGGGAAAGAACGGTTTCTGTACAAAAAATAGCGCTTCAGGAATTATCTGCACCTCTTATACCCGTCTTTGATGGAATTACAATCATGCCTTTAGTAGGCACCATTGATACACAACGAGCAAAGCAAATTATGGAAAATTTATTAAACGGTATCGTAAAACATCGTTCAGAGGTAGTATTAATAGATATAACAGGTGTTCCTGTAGTTGATACCATGGTTGCACACCATATTATACAAGCAACAAATGCGGTACGCCTGGTAGGAACGAAAAGCATGATTGTCGGCATTCGTCCGGAAATCGCACAGACTATTGTTAATTTAGGAATTAATCTAGATCAATTTGAAACAAAAAACACTCTGAAAAAGGGCATAGAAAGTGCTTTGGAATATACGAATAGAAAGTTGGTTGAATTGGGGTGAATAAAGTGAGAATACCAATTTTAAAGCTTCATGATTGTTTGCTTATATCAATCCAGTGGGAATTAGATGATCAAACAGCTCTACAATTTCAGGAAGATTTATTAAATAAAATACATGAAACCAGTGCGAATGGTGTTGTTATTGATTTAACGTCTATTGATTTTATTGACTCCTTTATTGCGAAAGTATTAGGGGATGTAATTGGTATGTCAAAACTAATGGGAGCGAAAGTTGTATTAACAGGAATTCAGCCTGCTGTTGCTATTACTTTAGTAGAACTTGGCATCAGCTTAAACGATGTATTAACAGCCTTAGATTTAGAAAAAGGTTTGGAGAAATTACAACAGGAATTGGGGGATTGACCTATGGGAGATCAATCCTGTGTAAAAATTATAAACGAATGGGACATCGTTGCTGCTCGCCAATTAGGCAGAAACGTTGCAAAAGAGCTGGGCTTCGGAACGGTAGACCAGGCGCGGATAACTACAGCAATTAGCGAACTAGCAAGAAATATATACTTATATGCTGGTCAAGGACAAATATGCATTGAAAAGTTAGCGGAAAACGGAAAAACCGGCCTGCTGTTAAGTGCTGTTGATAATGGTCCGGGAATCAAGGATATCAGGCAAGTCATGCAAGATGGTTTTTCAACATCTGGCGGATTGGGTGCTGGATTGCCTGGAGTAAAACGGCTGATGGATGAATTTAATATCGAAACAGCTGTTGGGCAAGGAACAGATATTAAAGCGATAAAATGGCTTAGATAGGAGGGAGATAAATGGAATTCCGAAAAATGATGGATTCTAAGTATCGGGATCTTCTAGTGAGTTATATAAAAGATGAATCTGAACAGGCCCTTTATCAAGGGCAGAAGTTTAGCAGGAAATCAATTGAACATAAAATATCACCAGAAGATATTATAAGTTTGCATAAATACTTAATGATTGATTTGTACCCTGATTTACCAGAACATGTTATTAAATCGTTTGATATCTTATTGGAGGTAATGATTGGCTATGGATTCGCCTATCGTGAACACCAAAGTCTTCGGCATGTGCAGCAAGAAATTAGAAGTGAAATGGAGATTGCCGCAAATGTTCAGCAAACACTGCTAAGTACGGAGATTCCTTCAACAAAAGAATTAGATATTGGTGCAATAAGTGTACCTGCAAAAATGATGAATGGAGATTATTATCATTTTGTAGAAGATGAAGGACACACTATTAGCATCGCGATTGCTGATGTGATTGGAAAAGGAATTCCTGCAGCTTTATGTATGTCCATGATAAAATACGCAATGGACAGCCTCCCGGAAACTAGGAAGCTTCCAAGCAATGTATTGGAGAACTTAAACAGGGTGGTCGAACAAAATGTTGATCCCAGCATGTTTATAACGATGTTTTACGGTATGTATGATATTCAGTCACATATGTTCCATTTTGCTTCAGCAGGGCATGAGCCGGGGCTGTATTACAATTCTAAAACAGGAGAATTTAATGAGCTTGTAGCGAAAGGCCTTTTGCTCGGCGTTGATAAAAAGGCAAAATATGAACAAGTGAAAAAAGAAATAAATCCAGGTGATATGATTGTGTTAATGTCTGATGGAGTGACTGAATGCAGGACTGAAGAAGGATTTATAGAAAAGGAAAATTTAATCGGTTACATAAAAAAACATATGCATTTGAAGGCTCAGGATATTGTAGAGAACGTGTACAAAGAACTGGAAAAAATACAAGATTTTCAATTGCGAGATGATTTTACATTAATTATTTTCAAACGAGAAGAGGTTTAATCATCGTACATAGTGGGTATTTAACAAGAACGTTATAATGTTAAAGGTGGGTCGCATATGAATATGATAATAGATGTAAATGAAAAAGAGTTAGATATTAATGTGAAAGTATCCGGTGAAATAGATGCTTATACAGCACCAAAGCTTCGAGAGAGAATTTATTCTTTTTCCGAAAAAAAGGGAATTAGAATGGTTGTAGATTTAGCGGATGTTAATTATATGGATAGTACAGGCTTGGGTGTATTTGTGGGTATATTTAAAAATATTCGTGCAAATGAAGGAGAATTCAAGTTGGTTAATTTATCTGATCGTTTGAAGAGACTGTTCGAAATTACAGGTTTGGCAGATATCATTGATATTACAAGTAAGATTGAAGGTGGAATTCAATGACCCAAGAATTTGAATATATTGAAATGAAAATTCCTTCTAAGCCTGAATATGTAGGTATTATCCGATTAACTTTATCTGGCATTGCAAGCAGAATGGGTTTTACTTATGACGAAATTGAAGATTTAAAAATTGCAACAAGTGAAGCCTGTACAAATGCTGTACAGCATGCATATAAAAATAAAGAATCCGGCGAAGTTTTAATTGTGTTTCGACTTTATAATAATCGTTTGGAAGTTGTGGTTGCAGACAACGGCAAAAGTTTCGATTTTCATTCTGCAACAAAAGATCTAGGTCCATATGAACAAAGTGATTCAGTCGAATTTCTTCGTGAAGGAGGATTAGGTCTTTATTTAATTGAAACGCTTATGGATGAAGTTAGAATCCATCATAACGGTGGAGTAACTGTTTTCATGACGAAATACCTTGAGGGAGAGCAGGTGGAGAGGGATGCAGAAACAATCTCAACCTAAGCACCAACTAACAAAAGAAGAGGTTAATGAATTAATTAAATCATACCAATTACATCAAGATGCAGATGCTCAAGACAAACTCGTTAAAAACTATAAATATCTAGTAGAAACTCTTGCCAGGAAATATTCTAAAGGCAGAATGTTTCATGAAGATATTAGCCAGGTGGGAATCATCGGTCTATTAGGAGCAATACGCCGTTATGATGATAGCTATGGGAAGAGCTTTGAAGCTTTTGCTGTTCCAACTATTATTGGAGAAATAAAACGTTTCTTGCGGGATAAAACATGGAGTGTCCATGTTCCAAGAAGAATTAAAGAGCTGGGACCAAAAATTAAAAAAACGGTGGAACAATTAACTACTGATTTACAACGTTCTCCGAAGGTAGAAGAAATTGCGGAGTATTTGCAAGTGTCCGAAGAAGAAGTGCTTGAAGCGATGGAGATGGGAAAAAGCTATCAAGCATTATCCGTGGATCACTCCATTGAAGCTGATTCTGAAGGTGGAACAGTAACTCTTCTTGATATAGTAGGAGATGTTGATCAGGGATTTGAAAAAGTTAATCAAAAGCTCGTATTAGAAAAAGTGCTCCATGTGTTAACAGAAAGAGAAAAAAATATTATACAATTTACCTATTTGGATAATATGAGTCAAAAAGATGCTGGCGATAAACTGGGGATATCTCAAATGCATGTTTCCAGACTTCAACGTAGAGCGATAAAGAAACTACAGGAAGCAATTCATGCAGAATCAAATAACTCGGAGTTTATTTTATGACAATCTTAAAAGATAATCATGTCCACGTACTTGCACATCAGACGATAAAAAAAGGGAAATCTCTTTGTGGAGATAGTTATTTTTTTACATCAACCGATCATTATTTTATCTGTGTTCTGGCAGATGGATTAGGCAGCGGGGAATATGCAAATGAAGCTTCGATGGCTGTTACAGACGTTATTGCAAAATTTCATTTCGAATCAGTAGAAAAATTAATGGACCTTTGCAATGAAGTAATGGTAAAAAAAAGAGGGGCTGCTGTCTGTGTTTTTAAAGTAGACTACAACACAAAATCTATTATGTATAGCTGTGTTGGCAATATTCGATTCTTTTTATATTCCCCTTCTGGAAGGTTAACCTATCCATTGCCGGTAACGGGTTATTTATCAGGCAGGCCTCAAAAATATCATACTCAAAATTTTTCATATGAAGATAATTCAAAATTCCTTGTATTTTCTGATGGATTTAATATACAAGGAATTAAAGCCATGCTTAAAGGATATATTCCAATTCGGACGATTGCAGATACCATAATAGAGAAATATAAAAATACGGAAGATGATTCTACCTTTATTCTAGGAAGCTTGCTTTAAAAGTAAGCTTTTTCTTTTTCTAGGAAATGATAAACGAAATAGAGTGGTGGATAACTTAGCAGTTCGGTCCGCGTCCAGCTCCAGCGCCTATCGCCTATCAAACTTCAGGTCATCTCCCTACGATAAGTCAACATCGATTCGCTATCGCTCATCGTGTTTCCTTTATCTCAGTTGAAGCCTTTCCGAAGTATAAGGATGTACAAGTGCCGATGTTGCCACAGGACGTGGCGTAGTTAATCGGCCAGTTTGTACGGCGATGATCAAGGCGCTTGCGCTTTTGTTCTTTTATTTATAAAAAGGAAGACTATTTTGATACAATACCAATAGAGCATGGGATTGATTGGCTGTATTTACTAATTGGTAATCTTTTTAGATAAAGTGTAAGGTAATAATAGGGTTTGAAGAAAGGAAGCGTGAAGCATTTATATGGAGAAATTAATGGATAAGACGCAGAATTATTTATCTATTATTGCAAAAGAGCAATCTATCACTCAAAAACAAGTAAAAAATGTAATTTCATTATTAGATGATGGAAATACGGTTCCCTTTATTGCTCGCTACCGAAAAGAGCAAACAGGCGCTTTAGATGAAGTACAAATAAAGGCTATTATGGATCGTTATCATTACATTCAAAATTTAGAGCAGCGTAAAGAAGAAGTGATACGTACTATTGAAGAACAAGGAAAACTAACGGAAGAGTTACATGGGAATATCGTAAAAGCGAGTAAATTGCAGGAAGTGGAAGACCTTTATCGTCCTTATAAACAAAAGAGGCGAACCAAAGCAACGATAGCAAAGGAAAAAGGGTTAGAGCCTTTTGCTGATTGGGTATTAACAAACCAAGGAACGGTTTCCTTCCAGGAAGAAGCACTTAAATACATATCGGAAGAAAAAGAAGTTTTATCAGTAGAAGAGGTTATTAATGGTTGTAAGGATATTATTGCTGAGCGTGTTTCTGATGATGCTGACAGCAGAAAATGGATACGTAATAAGACTTTCTCTTCAGGTGTTATCTCTTCAATAGCAAAAGATTCAGATAAAGATGAAAAAAATATATACGAAATGTATTACGAATACGAAGAACCAATAAATAAAATAGTGCCCCATCGTACTTTGGCATTAAATAGAGGAGAAAAGGAAGATATTTTAAAAGTGGGAATTAAAGTCCCATCTGATGCTATTTTAAGTTTTCTGGAGAAAAAATGGATGCTTAAAGAAGGGATCTCCTCAAATGAAATAATTAAGGAAGCTATTGAGGATGGCTATAAACGGTTGATTCAACCATCGATAGAACGAGAGATAAGAAGTGAATTAACTGAAAAAGCGGAAGGGCAAGCTATTCATATTTTTTCCGAAAATTTAAGGAATCTCCTGCTTCAGCCGCCTTTAAAGGGAAAAATGGTATTAGGAGTAGACCCTGCTTACCGAACTGGCTGTAAACTAGCAGTAGTGGATGAAACCGGAAAAGTATTGGAAATTGGAGTGATTTATCCACACCCTCCTGTTTCCAAAACGAAAGAAGCCACAGAGAAATTTCAAAATATCCTGAAGAATTATGAAATTGAGATGGTTGCTGTTGGAAATGGAACAGCATCAAGGGAAACAGAGCAATTTGTTGTGGATATGCTAAAACAGCAAAGTCGAGAAGTTTTTTATCTGATTGTTAATGAAGCAGGTGCAAGTGTATACTCTGCATCAGATATTGCAAGAGAAGAATTTCCTGACTTTCAAGTAGAAGAAAGAAGTGCTGTATCTATTGCAAGAAGACTTCAAGACCCTCTTGCTGAATTAGTGAAAATTGATCCAAAGTCTGTTGGAGTGGGACAATACCAACATGATGTATCACAAAAAAAACTATCAGAATCATTGACTTTTGTTGTGGAAACAACAGTAAATAAGGTGGGTGTTAATGTAAATACAGCATCCCCATCTCTTTTGCAATATGTAGCAGGGCTATCAAAAGCTGTAGCAAATAATATTGTGAAAAAGAGAGAAGAGGAAGGAAAGTTTAATAATCGTAAACAATTGAAGAAAATTCCAAGATTAGGTGCGAAAACGTATGAACAAGCAATTGGTTTCCTTCGCATCATAGATGGAGCAGAACCATTAGATCAAACAGGAATCCATCCGGAGCATTATGATGAAGTTAAAAGTCTGCTTAAAAAAATGGGCTTTACATCTGGGGATATCGGTACAAAAGAATTAAAAGAAGCTTTAGCAAACCTTGATTTAGCAAATGTTTCAGAAGAATTAGGAATTGGAGAATTAACATTAAAGGATATAGTGGATGCTTTAGTCCGCCCATCTCGAGATCCAAGGGATGAAGTTCCTGCTCCGTTATTAAGAAAAGATGTTCTTAAACTGGAAGATTTAAAAGCAGGCATGGAATTGCAAGGAACTGTCCGAAATGTAGTGGATTTTGGTGCCTTTGTTGATATTGGCGTGAAACAAGATGGGTTAGTCCATATTTCTAAGTTAAGCAATAAATTTGTAAAACACCCATTAGATATTGTAAGTGTTGGGGATGTTGTTACTGTTTGGGTGGATGGGGTAGATCACAATAAAGGAAGAGTTGCTTTAACTATGCTTCCGCCTAGAGAGCAAGTTTAAATATCAATTTAGATGTCTTCTAAGTGAACGTTCATCCTAACGATGGAATTAAGCTTAAGAAGACATCTTTTTTTATCCCACTCTTAATGGGCGGTAAGACCTCCACTTCAAGATGCTGAGAAATCAAGGAAGCTAGGTGGGGGATAACTGCCCGTAAAGGTCCGAGGGAAGTACACAAACTAAGGTCGCCACTTCCTGTGGACCGCAGCCTTTCCATCAGTGGGGGATGAAGAAAACCCCACTGATGGAAAGGTTCACTTTATAAAAAGGTTGAAGGTTTAGGATGAGTGTTTTTTTCTATAATAATACCAGCATTGATTTAATACCTTGATCTGGTATCTATCTTTTTTATAAAAAGCTCTTTTTATTTGATTTTGCAGCCAATTAGGCATGATTTTCCTCCTTTCAAAAATGGGCGGTGTATTTGTAAACTGGAATAATTGGATATAGAATATGATTTGTTGCGTTTCGTATCTTTTTTAGATGTGCTCTATATAAGTTTTTTCTTTTTTCTCTTGTGGTTAAATTTAAATAGAATAGTTGAATCTTGTCGCTAAAAATAGCTACATATGTTTATTGTATGCTTTGATGGTTTGTCTTGTTGAGGAGGAGGAATATGACAGAAAAGGAATTGCAATTTTTGGTTGAAGATATTTCACAAAGGTATTTTGAAGAAGCGTTTTTGCATCGAGCATTGTTT
Source organism: Niallia sp. 03133 (assembly GCF_052663225.1). NCBI lineage: Bacteria > Bacillati > Bacillota > Bacilli > Caryophanales > Bacillaceae > Niallia > Niallia sp. 03133. The sequence goes on along the minus strand of NZ_JBQTCY010000009.1, from coordinate 2,023 downwards.
AATAGGAGGCTTCGTACGACAGGTGGAAGGTATTTGTTGAAGAGTCATAATATAGAAATCAATAAAAAGTATTATGAGGCATTTGGATTAGAAGAATTAATTGGTATTGTTAAGCATGAGCTTTGTCATTATCATCTGCATTTGAAAAAGATGGGATATCAGCATCGTGATGATGATTTTAAAAAATTGCTGAAAAAAGTGGGAGCTCCTAGATATTGTTCCAGTTTGCCGATAGATAAGACAAAAAAACGGAAGAAAATTATTAATTATCAATGTCAATCATGTCATCAGCTTTATCAAAGGCGCAGAAAAATGGACTTGCAAAAATATGTTTGCGGTAAATGCAGAGGACGATTAATGATAAAAGAGATAAAAGAGAATTAAATTGATTATTATATTTATATGATTAGGAATCTTATTTACGTGCAAAATATAAAAAAATTATTGTTTTATGATTTGAAAGTGCTGCTCATATCCTATATCCTATGTTGGATTTGAGGTAACAGTATAACTGACAACGATTGTGGCTATTAAGAATAAGATGACTTGTACAATGATAATAGAGTTGAAAATAATTTCAGGACTTTTTATGGTTTTTTTTGAAAAAATCGCTTGACTTTCTAGTGTGCTGTTCTTATAATATGAAGAGTCGACAAAAACAATAGACAAGTTGCTTCCTAACTTATGAGCATGTGAGACAAGGTTTTTATAGTTCCGGTACTGGTTAGTCAACGGTTTTGTATTTGTTGAAAAATGTAGTTTTTAATGTGTGAAAAATCAAAGAAGTATGATTATTATTCCGCAGTAGCTCAGTGGTAGAGCATTCGGCTGTTAACCGAACGGTCGTAGGTTCGAATCCTACCTGCGGAGCCATATTTGGGGAAGTACTCAAGAGGCTGAAGAGGCGCCCCTGCTAAGGGTGTAGGTCGCGTAAGCGGCGCGAGGGTTCAAATCCCTCCTTCTCCGCCAGAAGTTATTTCGGTATTATAATTATGGCCCGTTGGTCAAGCGGTTAAGACACCGCCCTTTCACGGCGGTAACACGGGTTCGAATCCCGTACGGGTCATCTTGTTTTTTATTTAAAATTCATTTTTTTGGTCCCGTGGTGTAGCGGTTAACATGCCTGCCTGTCACGCAGGAGATCGCGGGTTCGATTCCCGTCGGGACCGCCATATCAATTCATTGGGCTATAGCCAAGCGGTAAGGCAACGGACTTTGACTCCGTCACTCGTTGGTTCGAATCCAGCTAGCCCAGCCAAGAGCCATTAGCTCAGTCGGTAGAGCATCTGACTTTTAATCAGAGGGTCGGAGGTTCGAATCCTCCATGGCTCACCATTAATTTATTGGAAACACAAGCGGGTGTGGCGGAATTGGCAGACGCACTAGACTTAGGATCTAGCGCCGCAAGGCGTGGGGGTTCGACTCCCTTCACCCGCACCAAATGAAAAAATACAAAATTGGTTTTGATACAGTGCAGTTTACCTCTTGTAGTGCGGTCGTGGCGGAATGGCAGACGCGCTAGGTTGAGGGCCTAGTGGGGGCAACCCCGTGGAGGTTCAAGTCCTCTCGGCCGCATCAAAAAAAGTGTTGACAACTAAAAAGATATATTGTATGATTTAAAAGTCGCTTTCAAAACAATGCGCCCGTAGCTCAATTGGATAGAGCGTCTGACTACGGATCAGAAGGTTATGGGTTCGACTCCTTTCGGGCGCGCCATATTACGGGAAGTAGCTCAGCTTGGTAGAGCACTTGGTTTGGGACCAAGGGGTCGCAGGTTCGAATCCTGTCTTCCCGACCATTCTTATCAAGTTGTTCATATTAATAGATAATGCGGGTGTAGTTTAATGGTAAAACCTCAGCCTTCCAAGCTGATGTCGTGGGTTCGATTCCCATCACCCGCTCCAATAACAAATTGCTCTTTGAAAACTGAACAAACAAAACGTCAACAATAAACGTTTATAACTTTCGTTATAAACGAAAAACAAGTAACAAAAAGCTAGAGTTTAGCTTCGGAGCTAATCTA